>JAUQPV010000117.1 GCA_030550225.1 Acidobacteriota bacterium
CGCACGTCCAAGACCCGTTCAGCTCAGCGGCGAGGGCCGCCCCTTGGAGGACGGCCCAACTTAATCCGACCCACGTCAGGAGCCATCGCATCGTCCCGTCCTCTCCCGAATCCCCAAACCGGATGGTGGCGCAGGCCTCTGGCCTGTGGGCCAGGCTGACGTCTCGTCGGCCATTCTTCAAGTTCATAGCTTACCAGAGCCGTTCAGTCCCTGAGAATCCTGATAAATTCGGCTTTTCCGACCCTTGAGAGGTCGGAAAAGTCGGTTTGACGCCATTCTCACGAACCGAACGGATCTGTCTACCTGAATTTACTGGGCATGAGACCGTGGCGCCGAAGCATTTTATAAATACTGGTCCGTCGCAAGGCCGCGATGCGGGCGGCCTCAGAGACATTCCCCTGGGTCTGAGCCAGAAGTCGGATGAGGTACTGGCGTTCGAATTCCCGAAGGGCCATCTTCCGGGCCTGGGGATAAGGCAGGCAGGCGCCCCCCTCGGGGGATTCCCGAAGCGCCCGCAGGATGTGTTCCGGCAGGTCCAGGGGCGTGAGCCACGGTCCCGAGGCGACGGCCATGGCGTGCTCGATGGCGTTCCGAAGCTCCCGGACGTTACCCGGCCAGGCGTAGCGCTGGAGGACGACGTAAGTCGCCCGGGAGATCCCCTCCAGGGGCTTCAAAAATCGGGGCCTCAACTGCTGGAAGAAGTATTCGGCCAGGAGGGGGACGTCCCCCAGCCGGTCGCGCAGGGGCGGTAACTCAATCTCGACGACGTTCAGTCGATAGAACAGGTCTTCCCGAAAGCGGCCGTCTCGGACCAAGCTGGCCAGGTCCTCGTGGGTGGCGGCGATCACGCGAACGTCGACCTCGACCTCTCCTCCTGGTCGGGGCGTGGTACGGCCTGCTGATCCGACAGGCTCTCGTCTGGACGCCGGCCCGCTTTGTCCGGGAGAAGCCGCCTCCGGTGTGGGCTTCCGTCGAACTCCCAGCATGGGCCCGACCCCTGTCGGCGCCGACGGCGGGTCCGCCGGAACGGTCCTCAGCCTTCCCGACAACGCCCTCGGGGCTTCCGAACGTCGAGCGTGGGCGGCGGCTATTCCATACGGTGGGCTGTGCCGTCTGCCACGGGATCGACGGTGCCGGCGGTGTCCGGAACCCTAACTACGTGCGGGACACGATCCCGGCCCTCGACCGACTGGCCGAGCGAATGCTCCTCTTCGAGAAGGCCGACGTTCAAACGGTCATTGAGGGGCTGGCCCGTCACGACCTGCCGGACACGCTTCCCCAGTCCGGCCTTCCCCGGTGGCCGGTCGTGCGGGCTCAGTACGAGAGCCTTCGAAACTTGATCTGGAATGGCAATCCGGCCGGCAAGCGGGACCCCCGGGGTCCAGAGCCGATCCCCATGCCGGCATGGAAGGACCGGCTGTCGTCCGAGGACGTGGACGACATCCTGGCGTTCTTACTGAGTCGGTCGCTATGAGACCCGAAAAGCTTGGGACGTCCTGGGTTCTCGGCGGAGCGGCGTTGGCCCTCGTCTTGGGTGTCCTGGGAGGCCTATGGACGTCGTCCGGTCTGGAGAAGAGTCTGCCAGCAAGCTCCGTCCCAGCGACGGTGGCATATACGGCCTTTTCCCATCGGAAGCACACGACCCTGGGGATTGCCTGTGGGGCCTGTCACTTTCAAACCTATGTCGAGGCCTGGGCCGGCCTCCCGTCGGTCGAGCTCTGTCGACTCTGCCACCGTTCCGTCGAGGCGCCGCCGGCCTCGTGGGAACCCGCCACCCGGCTCCCGGGGCACGTGTTCTTCTCTCACCGGCGGCATACGGTATCGGGCGGCATCTCCTGCGAACGATGCCACGGGGAGGTCCAGGCGTGGGATGCGCCCCCGGCCGAACCCAGCTTTCCTCGGGGGATGGCGGGGATGAACCGGTGCGTGGCCTGTCATCGAATCGTCGGGGCCTCGACGGATTGCCTGAGCTGTCATCGGTAAGTCAGAGGAGCCATGGGTTGGACACGACGCCAGTTCCTTCGGTATGGCGCGAGCGTCGTCGTCGGGACTTCTGTCGCTCGGGGCTTACGGCTCCTGCCGACGCTCGGTCGGGCCCTTGATGCCGTCGGCCCTTCGGAAGGTCGGGCCTACACGACCCAGGCATGGGTCGAGGGTGCCTGCCTCGGATGTCTCTCCGCCTGCCGCTTTCAGTTCCGTCAGACCGACGGCCGGGTCGTCGGCATTCGTCCTGACCCCGACCGTCCGTGTCCATGGGCGTACGTCCTCCCCCAGATGTTCCACCACCCCGACCGGGTGACCGCAGTCCATGCCCGAGTCGGCCCGCAGGGGGAGGCGACATGGAGACCGACCCCGACCCAGGACTTCATCCAAGCCCTGACCCGACTCCTGCGAGAACGGCCGCATCGGACGGCATGGGTCTTCCCGAAGCACACGTCTTCGATGACCTATGCTCTCTGGCGAGCCTTGGCCCATGCCTTGGGGTGCCCCGTCTTTCAGGCCGCCTGTCCCCTCGTCGAGCCGCCGGAAGATGCCCTCGTGCGGGCGACCCAGTGGCCGGCCTGGCGGTGGCATCTCGACCGGGCGCCGGCCATCCTGTCGCTTGGCGCCGATTGGCTCCAGGCTTGGGAAGACTTCCAAATGGCCCAGCGGGCCTTCCGGCGTCTGCGGCCCATGCCCGGTGCCCTCGTCCACGTGGGTCCCCGCCTAAGCCTGACGGCCATGCACGCCCACCGATGGGTCCCCTGCGAGCCCGGAACGGAGCCCCTGATCGGACTCCTCATCGGGCGGCTCCTCCGACGCCGAGGTCGGGTTCCCCCGGAAGACCTCTCCGGTGAGGAAGCCGAGGCCTTCCACCGAGCCATCGAGGCCGTCCCCCTGGACGAAGCGGTCCGGGCCCTTCGGGTCCATCCGGCCGTCGTGGACGCCGTCGTGGAGTGCCTCGGCGATCAGGGGGCCCTAACCCTCGCCCCACGGGGACGGCTTGGCGATCAATGGATCGTCTTGTGGCTGAATGTTCTTCTCGACCAAGTCGGCCCCGGTCGACCCCTCGAGCCTGACGTCTTGATCGAGCTTCCGTTACCCGGCGCCGTGGAGGAGCGGCCGGCTGATGAGCTCCCGGAGCGAGTCGGAAGGGACGTGGACGTCCTCATTTTCTTCGACACGAATCCCCTCTTTGAAAGTCCTGCGCCCCGTCGATGGCAGAAAGCCCTGGAGACGGCCGAGACCGTCGTCGCCTTCTCGACGTTTTGGACGGAGACGGCCCGCCGGGCCGACTGGGTCGTGCCCCTGCCCCTGCCGGGGGAGGCGCGGGACGTCCAGGTCCGATGGGACGGCCAAACCCTTCAGCCCCTGGAGGTCCGACCGATCCGCCCCGCCCCGTTCCCCCTACCGGACGCGCTCTTGAGGGACTGCCTCGACGCCCTGAGCCCCTCCGCCGAGACGTTTCCTTGGGATTCCGTAGACCGGGCCGTCGCCGACCTCCGGGTCCGCCGGCCGCCCGACCCGATGGCGTACCGATGGCCCTCGGACTGGCAGTGGACGCCACCGACCTATCGAGGCGAGGGCCTCGTCCTCCTGTGGGACCTCCCGGCCGGCTTGCCGAACCCCTGGGCCTGGCCCCACCCGTACCTGTACTCGCTGTACGGTCCCCATGTCCGAAAGCCCTGGCAGATATGGGTCGAGGTCCACCCCGAAACGGCTCGGGCCCTTCACCTCGACGAAGGCGACGAGGCGGAAGTCTCAAACGGCTCGGCCCGCATTCGGGCCCGTGTCCACGTCGCCCCGACGACGCCGCCCGACGCCGTCACGCTCCCCCTGGGCGTGGGCCATCGGGTCGGGGCCTTCGCCGTCCCTGGGGAAGGAAGCGTCGGGGACCTGATCGAGCCGACGCCCGACGAGTCCGGGGTCCTCCACTGGGCGTTCCAGAGGGTCCGGATTCGGCCTATGGGGCCGGGAGGCGGTAGAGTCGTAGGGTAGTAAGGCAGTAAAGCGATACGGAGATGCCTGGCATGGTTCGATGGGCCATGGTCATCGACCTGGAGAAGTGTTCGGGATGCCAAGCCTGCGTCGTGGCCTGCGCCGCCGAAAATAACGTTCCTCTCGGCTCTCCCCAGGAAGCCGAGATAGGTCGGCTCATCCGATGGCTCCAGACCCTCCCTCGCATCGAAGGCGAGTACCCCCACGTACGGGCTGAGGCCGTCCCGATGATGTGCTTTCAGTGCGAACGACCGCCCTGCACCTACGTGTGCCCCGTGGCCGCTACCTACAAAAACCCTCAGGGCGTCGTCGCCCAAATCTACTGGCGTTGCATCGGGTGCCGATATTGCGTCAACGCCTGCCCCTTTACCCTTAAGTGGTTCAACTGGTTTCAACCCCGATGGCCAGCGACGATGGCCGAGGCGACAAACCCTGACGTGAGCCTGCGCGACAAGGGCGTCACGGAGAAATGTACGTTCTGTCACCACCGCCTCCAGCAAGCTAAGGACCGGGCCCGGGCCGAAGGCCGACCCCTGCGACCCGAGGACTACCGTCCCGCCTGCGTGGAAGCCTGCCCCCAGGGGGCCCTGGTGTTTGGCGACCTCGACGACCCCGACAGCGAAGTCGCCCGTCGGGCTCGAAGTCCCCGGGCCTTCCGCTTCCTGGAAGAGCTGGGTACACAACCCAAGGTCTACTACCTGGCGGCGACCCCCGAGGCCTGAGGCCCTGGAGTCCGCCGCACCCGGCATGGAGGCGACGCGATGGCCGAAGTCCTACGGTCTGACGTCGAGACGAGGGTCCTCAGCCCCCTGACCCGACCGGCGGGATGGGGGTACACCCTGACGGTCGGCGGGCTCGTAGCCATTTTCGGGTGGAGTCTGTACGCCTGGAATCGGCAAATTCAGACGGGCCTGGGCATCACGGGCCTGAACGCCCCCGTCTTTTGGGGCGTGTACGTCATAAATTTCGTATTTTTTATAGGGATTTCCCACGCCGGGACCCTCATCTCGTCCATCCTCCGCATCACCGACACCCCCTGGCGACGACCCTTCACCCGCCTGGCCGAGGCCATCACCGTCTTCAGCCTCCCCTTCGGCGCCCTGAGCGTCATCGTCGACCTCGGCCGACCCGACCGCCTCCTCCACGTCGTCCGCTACCCCCACTTCACGTCGGCCATCCTGTGGGACGTCGTGTGCATCAGCACGTACCTCATCACGTCCTGCCTTTACTTCTACCTGGCCCTGGTCCCCGACATCGCTCTCTGCCGAGACCGCCTGCCGGAGACGCCCGCCTGGCGGAAAAAGCTCTACCGCACCCTGGCCTTGGGATGGCAGGACACACCGGTCCAGTGGAAGACCCTAAACCGCCTCCTGACCGGCATGTCCATCTTCCTATTCGCCCTCGTCGTGTCCGTACATACGAACGTGTCCTTCGTCTTTGGGATGACCCTCAAGCCGGGGTGGCATACGACGATCATCAGCCCCTTCTTTGTCTTAGGGGCCATCTACTCGGGGGTCGCCACGGTCATCGTCCTGGCCGCCCTGTTCCGCCGCCTCTACCGGCTCGAGGACCTCATGACCGAGGCCCATTTCCGGTCCTGCGCCAAGTTTCTTCTGGCCCTCTGCTGTTTCTGGCTGTACGCCATGATCATCGAGCACCTGTTCGTGTTCTATGGGAAGGAGACGGCCGAGCTCCGAATCCTCGAGGCCAAGTTCTGGGGCCCCTATGCACCCCTCTTCTGGACGATGGTCGCCTGCTGTTTCGGGATCCCCTTCGTCGTCCTGGCCGTACCCCGGTGGCGGACAATTCGGAACTTGGTCGCGATCGGCCTCGTCATCAACGTCGGGATGTGGCTCGAACGGTACACGATCATCGTCCCCAGTGGGGCTTACCCCTACCTCCCTTGGGGGGTCGGGACGTACCGGCCTTCCTGGGTCGAAGTCTCCATCACGGCCGGCTGGCTGGCCGGTTTCCTGGCCCTCATCCTCCTCTTCGCCCGGCTCTTTCCCGTCCTGACCGTCTGGGAAGTTCGGGAGGAACTCGGCGAAGCCCGGACGAGCCTCGCGGCTCCAGCCTCAATGGAGCCAAGCGCGATTGAGGTACCCCTCTTCTCTAACAGGGCCGTCGGGTTCAATAGCCAGTCGACAAAGGACTAAGGCGCGGGCCCTGCGTCGACGACGTCGGCCGGAGCGTCCCCGGCAGATGCACCTTTGCGACCTTCTCCCCCGAGTTTTGTGTCGAAAATGAGACAAGCTGGGGGAACTGGGGGAAGTCGAGGCGGCCGGAGACCGCACGTCCCGACGCCGGTCGCCATTCCCATTTTCGGGACTCGTCCAGGCGGTCCCTTTCTCAGGTTTGGGACGCACGGCGGATGCGAGTGCGGAATGGGGGCCAAAGGGACCGGTGACGGCCGCCCTGCACTGGGTCATGGCGCATAGCTCATAGCGGATGGCTCCCAGGCTATGAGCCATCCGCCAACCCTCATTCCTGCATCCCGTATTTCCTTCCCCCCGATCCCTCGATAAAAAAAGGTACGCAACTTGCATGACCTTTCCCAAATCCTCGTCGTGAGGACGGGCCGGGGGTCTAACCCCGGCGGTCGAGCCCTTGGTAGGGATCAACAGGGGACAGACACCGGCATGACGGCCGGTTCCATAAGGTAGGACAACGCCATAACTGGCGGTTGTCTAAGGAAGACACCGGCATCACTGCCGGTTCTCTAAGGTTGACACCGCCATGACTGGCGGTGTTCGGATGGGATGGACGCCGCCGGGACGGGCGGCGCCGGGAGACTCCCGGCGTTTTTCGAAGAGATCAGTCATTCCTTACCGAGCCCTTGACTGTGGAGGTCCGAGATGAAGCTGACCCGACGGGAGTTCATGCAGACGACGGCCGTCGGGGCCGCCGCCCTCGTCTTGGACGATGCCCTGCGGGGTCTTCGTCTTCTTCAGCCCGTCGTCGAGGTCGGGAATCCCCTGGCGGCGTATCCGAATCGCGACTGGGAAGCCGTCTATCGGGACCAATATCGGTACGACCACTCGTTCACGTGGGTCTGTTCGCCGAACTGCACGCACGAGTGTCGTCTCCGGGCCTTCGTGCGCAACGGCATCGTCCTGCGGAGCGAGCAGAACTATGACCTCCACCGGATCTCGGACCTTTACGGGAACAAGGCGACGGCCCATTGGAACCCCCGGGGGTGTCTGAACGGGTACACCTTCCAGCGGCGGGTCTACGGCCCCTATCGCTTGAAGTACCCGATGATCCGGAAGGGCTGGAAGCAGTGGGCCGACGACGGGTTCCCCGAGCTGACGCCCGAAAACATGGCCAAGTACAAGTTTGACAGCCGGGGGACCGACACCTTCGTCCGGGTCACGTGGGATCAGGCTTACACGTATGTCGCTAAGGGGATGATTCACATCGCTCAGAAGTACAGTGGTGAGGCAGGCCGGCGGCGGCTCCTTGAGCAGGGCTATCCCGAGGAGATGCTCGAGCACTGGGAGGGCTCGGGCGTTCGGACGTTCAAGCTCCGGGGCGGTATGGGCCTGCTCGGTGTCATCGGCAAGTATGGCCTCTACCGGTTTGCCAACATGTTGGCCCTCCTGGATGCCCACGTCCGGAAGGTCCCGCCTGAGGAGGCCAAGGGTGCCCGCATCTGGTCGAACTACACGTGGCACGG
>JAUQPV010000118.1 GCA_030550225.1 Acidobacteriota bacterium
GCCGGACGACCTCGGCGCCCAGTATGCCCGGCATCCCCAGGTCCGTCAGGACCAGGTCATACGGCTCGCCCCGCCGGAGGGCCTCCTCAAACAGGGCCAGGCCCTGTGCCCCGCCGTCGGCGGCCGTTACCCGATGTCCCATCCCCTGAAGCATCGTCCCCAAGACCTGCCGGACCCGGGGGTCGTCGTCAATCAGTAGGATGCGCATCGGTGCCGTCGGCACTTCCAGTTCCTGAGTCTCCGCCTTCCGTTGGGCGACCCGGATCGGGAAGACCAGCCGGGCCGTCGTCCCCTGCCCCGGCGCGCTCTCCAGCTCGAGGCCCCCGTCGTGCCGCCGCATCGTCCCGTAGACCATCGCCAGGCCCAGGCCGCTCCCCTGCTCGCCCTTCGTCGTGAAGAACGGCTCGACGGCCCGCCGGCGCGTCGCCTCGTCCATCCCGACGCCCGTGTCGATGACCTCGACGATGGCCCACTCGGCCTGCCGGCGGGTCCGCAGGGCGATGCGACCCCGAGGTTCGCCCTTGGCCAAGATGGCGTCCACGGCGTTGAAAATTAAGTTGATCAGGGCTTCCCGGACTTCAGTCCCCACGGCCGCGATCGGGGGTAGGTCCTCGGCCAGGCTCATATCTACGTCGATGGTCACGCCCTCCCGTTGGGGCATGTCATACCACCGGGGCCGGGTCAGCTCGATGGCCCGCCGGACGGCCTCGTTCAAGTCGACCATCTCCAAGGATTCCTCCGGTGCCCGGGGCCGATAGAAGGCCCGCAAGCGCTCGACGATACGGGCGATGTCGGCGGCCGCCTCCGAAAGCCGGCGAGCCCGCTCCCGCACCTGCTCGTCCGCATGTCGCTCCAATAGCTCGGCGTACCCCACGATAGGCACCAGGGCGTTGTTGATGTCGTGGGCGATGCCGCTGGCCATCTGACCCAAGGCCCGGAGCCGCTCCTGTTGGATTAAAGCCTCTTGTGCCCGCCTGAGGTCCTCGTAAGCCTGTCCGAGCTCAGCAAATAGGCGGGCATTCCGGAAGGCGACGGCCAGGTGGTCCGCCAGACTTGTCAGGAAAGACTCGTCGGCCTCTGTAAAGCCCCGGGGCACCGGCCGGCCGACATGCAAGACGCCCAAGAGTTCCCCCTCCGAGACGATGGGCACGAGCAAAGCCGAACGGAGACCTGCGCCCCTCACGAGGTGCTGAAAATAAGGTTCCTCCTCTTTAGCCAAGTCGTCGACCCGATGAAGTCGTCCCTGCTTCAGGTCGCCCAGCCACCGGAAGCGACTGGCCTCGATGGCCGCGCCGACGTCCATCGCCATCGCCGCCGCCACAGGCCGGGCGGCCTCATTGTATCCATCCAGGACCAGCGTGGCAGAAGTCTTGTCGTAACTAAAAATGGCCAGGGCCATCCCCGACGAGACCCGGTCCAGCTCCTCGATAGCGGCCTGCACGATGCTTCGCCGGTCGAGCCGCCGATTAGCGACCCGAAGGACATGGTGGAGGGCCTCCATTTGGTCGGCCCGATGACGGAGTTCCTGCACGGCCCGGGCGTTGGCGAGGGCGATGGCCACTTGACCGGCCAGGGTCCGAAAGAATGTCACGTCCTCGTCGTTGAAGACCCGAGGCACCGTCGTGAACATGTGCAGTACACCGATGGTCTCACCCCGGACGACCAGGGGGACACCCAGGTAGGAAAAGAGCCTCTGGCCACGAAGGACCTCCCGGTGCATCTGCAGACGGGGGTCCTGGCTCACGTCGTAGATGATGACCGACTCTTGCCGGTCCACGAACCGGTGAAGCAGGCTCTCGGCCACGTCAAAGGCCAGCTCCTCGACGACCTGCCCGTTGGGAAACCGCATCAAAAAGACCTGAAAGCGGGTTCGAGTTTCGTCCAGGAGGCTCACGGCGACGGCGTCGGCCCCCATCTCAGCGGGGATGACCTCCAGGGCAACCTTCAGGACTTCCTTCAAGTCCAGCTTCTGGACGATGGCCCGGTCGACCTCCCGCAGGACCGTCAGCCGTCGGAGCCGCTCCTCGGCCGTCCGCCGGAGCTGGGCGTGCCAGATGGCCAGGGCCACCTGACGGCTGATATCCCGAAGGACCTGAACATCCTCCTCCTGGAGGGCTTCATACCGACGGCTCGCCAGCAGGAGGGTCCCCAGCCATTCGCCCGTCGGAAGCACCAGGGGCACGGACGCCTGCACCTGGACGCCATCCCGCTTGGCAAAGTCGGCGAACCGGCCCGTCTCACTCAGGCGCTCACGAACGATCTCCGTCTCCCGCATAAAGTAAGGCGCTTCGGCGACCTGAAAGACTTGCACGTGGGCCCGAAATTCGTCGGACAGACCCCGCCACGCCCGCAGGACGACCCGGTTGCCCTCGACGAGATGGATGGCGCCCATCTCGACGCCCATTGCCTCCAGGACGGCGTCCAGGATGCGGTTCAACCGCTCGTCCAGGTCAGCCGCCTCCAGGATGGCCGACAGAATCCGATTCTGGGCCGTCAAATAGCGCTCATGCCGACGCATGGCCTCCTGGAGCCGGACCCGCTCGGTCACGTCCTCCCCGATGGCGACGAAATGGGTGATGCGCCCCTCGGCGTCGAACACCGGGGCGATCGTCCGTTCGTCGTAGTACAGCGTCCCGTCCTTCCGCCGGTTGACCAAGATGCCCCGCCAGATCTGACCGGAAAGGATGTGGGACCAAAACCGCTCGTAGAATTCCCGAGGATGAACACCCGACTTGAGAATACGTGGATTCTGCCCGACGACCTCCTCAGCCGAATACCCCGTGACGGCCGTGAAGGCCGGATTGACCCACAGGATCGTCCCGTTCACGTCCGTGATGAAGACGGCCTCGCCGGCGTGTTCAAAGGCCGTCCGCATGAGCTCCAGCTGGTCCAGGTATGTCCGAGCCTGGGCCTCCGCCGTGACCTGGGCCGTGATGTCCTGAGCCATCCCGATGATGACCTGGGGGCGGCCCTGCTCGTCCCGTACGAGGCCCACGCTGAGCAGGGCCGTGACGACCTGCCCGTCCTTCCGGATGTACCGTTTCCGGAGGGTATAACTACTCCGCCGGCCCTTCAGGAGTTCCTGAAACAGCTCCCAGTCGGCCTGCACGTCCTCCGGATGGGTGAATTCGGTGAAGCGCATCCGCCGGAGCTCGTCGGCCGTGTAGCCCAGCATGTCGCAGAGGGCTTGATTGACCAGGACGGGCCGGCCCGTGCGGTCGACCAGGGCGATGGCGATGGGGGCGTACTCGAGGACTTTCTGGAGGACGGCCTCCGAGAGGCCTCCTGGAACGATACGCTCAGACTTCTTCCTTCTAAATCGACGTTGAGCCATACAGCGGCCTTGGGAATGACAATTTATTGTATCCTAATACCTGAGCGGCTAACAAATATCTCCCTCCTCCCTCCGGGAGAGTGGGAAAACTCGTCCCGATCGGCTCGGTCCCCTCCCGGGTCCAAATCGCCGGCCCAACCGCTGGCGTCCTCGAACCCCGACATCCAACCCTTGCATTCTGCCTTTATGTCATGTATCTTGCGCTTTGTATCTCTCCCTTCGGGCCGGGGCGATGGACGAACGGGGGAGTGAGGCAGTTCCGGAGCGTATCGGGAAGTATGTCATCCGGCGCCTGCTCGGCCAGGGCGGGATGGGCCGGGTCTATCATGCGTACGACCCCCTCATCGGGCGGGACGTGGCCATCAAGGTCATGCTCCCTGAGATGGCTCGGAATCCCGACCTGAAGGAGCGATTCGTCCGGGAAGCCCAGGCGGCGGGCCATCTGCGACATCCGAACATCGTGACGATCCACGACTTAGGGGAAGAAGCCGGCGTTCCCTACATCGTCATGGAATACCTCGAAGGGGAGGACCTGGACGACTTCATCCGCCGGCAGGCACCCCTCAGCATTTCGGAAAAGCTCGACATTATTCGACAGGTCTGCAACGCCCTGGGGTACGCCCACGCCCGGGGCGTCGTCCACCGGGACATCAAGCCTGCCAACATCCGCCTCCTGGAGGGCCGTGTCCCGAAGGTCATGGACTTCGGCATCGCCAAGATGGGGGCGACCCATTTGACCCAGACGGGCCTGACGGTCGGGACACCCCACTATATGGCGCCTGAGCAAATCCGCGGCGAGCGGGAACGGATCGACGGCCGGACAGACATCTTCGCCTTGGGCGTCGTCCTGTACGAACTCCTGTTTTACCGGCGGCCCTTCGAGGGCGACCATCCCCTGACGGTCTTTTATAAAATTCTTTCCCCCGAGCCGGTCGAGATCCCGGACGTCCCGGCTTTTCCCTATAACCCGGACCTTCAGTCGATCCTGGCCCAGGCCCTGGCAAAGGACCCCGGGGAACGGTATCCCTCCGCCTATGACATGGAGCGGGACCTGGCGTCCCTCATCCGGCGGCTGGGGGTATGGCACGACCAGACGACCCAGTTGGCGGCCGCGGCCATCGCTACCGAAACGGCTGAGACGATATCGGGGGCTGAAACGGCCGTCGTCCCGGGCCCGACGCCGACGCCCTCGGAGGTCTCCATCGCCGTGGAGGCGGCCGGTCGGGCATCGGGCCGACGGACCTGGCTCCGGTGGGCCCTGCTGGTCGGGAGCCTCCTGGGCGTGGGTCTCGGTGGAGGGATTGCCTATCAAGTCTTCCGTAAGCCCGTCGTGAACCCGCCCCGGGAATCGACCCCCCAGACGACCGAGTCGGCGGAGGCGACCCCGGCGACGACATCGTCGGCGCCTGTATCGCCATCGCCCGAGGTCCATCCGACACCGGCCCCGACATCGGAGCTCCAGGAGACGGTCGAGGCGCCAGAGACGCCGGGGGCGTTAGCTCTCAACGTCCTACCCTGGGCAGAAGTCCTGAGCATCCGTCGCATTTCCGATGGTTGGACACCGCCGCTTGCATCGAATTATACCCCTCTATGGGTGCCTGAGGTCCGGCCCGGCGTCTACGAGGTCCAAGTCCGGCATCCCCGCCTGGAACGGCCGGTGACGTTTCGAGTCACCGTCGAGGCGGGGAAGATTCGGAAATTCACATACGACCTGCAGGAGGTCAGCCTCCCGGAAGTGCCGTGAATCGGGCAATAGGGCAGTAGGGCAATACGGCAGTAAGGCTTCAGCGGACCGGCGACCCTGGTTCCGTGAAGGGAGGAATTGTCTTAGCAGAGTCGTTCGGCCCGTGAGAATGGCGTCCCATCAACCTTTCCCGCCGCCCGGGAAGCACGGTTTTTCAAGGATACGGGATACGGGATCCAGAGGCGCTTTGGGCCTCGGGGACAGTGTTTCCCGTCCTATGGTCCTATCTGCCGACTGCCGACCTGCCTAGCTGCCGAATGCTTAAAAATCGTCTTTCTCGGGAGGTCGGAAAAGCTGAATTCATCGGGGTTTTCACGGGCCGAACCGTTCTGTTCGTCCGGTCGGCAGGAAAAGGGGTGTTTTACTTCCATCCCCCTGCTCTTACTGCCTTGTTGCCTTATTGCCTTACTGCCTTATTCGTGGAGGGATGCCATGGTGCGCTTTCGTCAACTGGCTGGCTGGCTCTGCTTGGTGGCGACGGGCGTCATGGTCGGCTGTAGCGTGACCCGGGTCGAGACCGGGCCGCCTGTCCGGCAGGAACTTCGTCTGGACATGACGCGAACGCGGGTCGGGTCCGTCCGTCTGGTCCGGGTCGGCTCTGGCCCGGAGGGCCTGGACGTCCGGTGCGAACGGGTCGCTACGGCGCCCGAGCAGGTCGCCGACGTATTCCGGCCTGTCGAGGTCACGAAGCGCTGGAAGATGGGGGCCCTACAACGGGGTATGCGGGACTTGGGGATCACGAGCTTGGTCATCGCGATCGCCTCCAAGTTGATCGTCCAGAATGTAAAAGACTTACCGCAAGATACGGCCCAGTCCTTGGATAAAGTATATAAGTATGGTCTGCCCGCCGGGGCCGGTCTCGTCGCCCTGGCCATCGGGACGACGTTTTTGAGACGGCCCGAGCGGACCGAAAAGCCGCTTCCCGAAAAGCAAAGCCCCTGGCGGGACACGGGCCGGGACGTCCCCATCGAGCCGACGCCCATCTCGCCGGGTCCCGTACGGGTCTCTTTGGACGGTGTCGAAATTCAGCAGGTCGACACCGACCTGACGGGGGAGGCTCGGGTCGTCCTGGCGCCGGTGGTTTCTCAGCGATATAAAGAGGCTCCCGAATCCTTCCGGGTGACCTTAAGCTGTCAAGACGCCACGTTAGAAATTCCATACTCGGCCGCTGAGGCCCGGGCCGTCTGGACGCGGGGGGTCGCTCTGGCCCTCCTGGACGAAGCCCGGCGGACGGGCGACGAATCGAAGGTCACGGCCGCCCGGGAGATGGACCCCACGCTGGACGAAGCGCTCCTCGTCTACGCCGATATCATCGGCAAGGACCGACCCGTGCCGGCCATCACGGCCTACACGGATTACATCAACCTCCATCCGACGACGCCGGAGCTCCGAAACATCCAGCGGCGGGTCCTGGTCCTGGCCCTGCGGACGGAGCCCCTACCGCTGACGCCGGAGGCCGAAAACCACTGGCGGGTCGCCCAGGTCCGCATGCAGGCCGGGGCCTATGAGGAAGTCGCCAGCGAGCTCGAGCTGGTGACCCGGATGTCGCCCTGGTGGGTGGATGCTTACTATCAGTTAGCACGGGTCTATGAACAGCTCGGTCGGAAGCAAGACGCCCTGACGCTTTACGAGCTGGCCGTCGGCGGAGCCCGGCAGGGGACCGAGTGGCTGGAAGCGGCCAAGGCGGCGACGATCCGCCTGCGGTACGAACTCGGTCAGCCCAAGGCCGCCCCAGCGACGACCGGTGCCCTCATCTTCGGGATGGAGGTCGCCGACCGGCCCTTGCCCAATTCTGACAAGACGGCTCTCACGGTCCTCCGGGTGCCGCCCGGTTCGAAGGCCGCCCGGGCGGGCTTTCGGGAGGGCGACGTCCTTGTCGGTATCGACGGTCAGCCGGTCGGGAAGTTGGAAGATATGCGGGCGACTCTTCAGAAACGACCGCCGGGCGCCCTCGTCCAGGTCGAAGTCCTGCGGGGTGGAAACCGACTCCTGATCCCGATGACGGTGGAGGCGACCCCTTGAAGGCAGAAGGCCAAGAGCATAGAGCAAAGGGCAGGGGGCAAAAGGTTAGACGGCTGGAACCCTGGTGGGAGAACGAGGGGGTAAAAGGACTCCTATCAAGACCCCATGGGGACAAAGTACACGTCTATCTTTGGGGCCTCCTGTGGGCCTTTAGCATGGCGATCGCACCCATCGCCGTCGCCCAGCAGGCGTGGGACTTCTACTACCGGCTGGGGCTCCAACAGTTACGGAGCGGCGACCCCCGGGGAGCCATCGAGAGCCTCACGAGTGCCATCCGAAAGGGGCCTGCGCCAGGGCCTCGCCGACCGACAGCCGGCGGCCAGCTGGTCAACTTCTTTCCGTACCTGTACCTGGCGAGAGCCTACCTGGCACTGCAGGACTGTGACCAGGCCCGACGGATGATCGAGACGTCGGTTCAAATGGGCGAGGTCCCCAAGGACCACCCCGATTACACCCTGCAGTTTGTACCGACCCAGCAAAGTATCCAGAAGGCAT
>JAUQPV010000119.1 GCA_030550225.1 Acidobacteriota bacterium
GTTGCTACGGCCGGAGGAGTACGACGTGTTGGCGACGCCGAACCTGAATGGGGACTACCTGTCGGACGCCCTGGCGGCGCAGGTGGGGGGCCTGGGGATGGCGCCGGGGGCGAACGTCGGGGACGGGGCCGCCATCTTCGAGGCGACCCACGGGTCGGCCCCCAAGTATGCAGGCCTCGACAAGGTGAACCCGACGTCGCTGATCCTCTCGGGGGTGATGATGTTGGAGTGGCTGGGGTGGGGGGAGGCGGCGGGGCGGGTCGTGCGGGGCTTGGAGGCGACGTTCGAGGAGCGGTACGTGACGTATGACCTGGCGCGGCAGATGGCGGGGGCGACGGAGGTGCGGACGTCGCAGTTTGCCGAGCGGGTCGTGCGGAATATGGGAGGATAGGAAGTTAGGTGTTGGGTGCGGAGTGTTACCGTCCCGGTGAGAAAGAGGCTCTGGATTAAAGTCCTTATTCTACCCTTTCCCACCGGGAAGGGAGGTGGAGCCGACAAAACGGTGGATGGTGTTCCTATCCACCTATAAAGGTGGGCCCCGAGCCGCTTTCCTGCCTTATTGCCTTACTGCCCGATTGCCTTACCGCCTCTTCATGGGAGTGGATGGATGACGTGGGAAGGTCGAGCGGCGATCGTCACCGGCGCCGGCCGGGGTATCGGTCGGGCCATCGCCCAGGCTTTGGGCCGAGAGCGCATGCAGGTCGGCCTCCTGGGCCGACGGGTCTCTGACTTGGAGGCCGTCGCTCAGGAAGTTCGGACGGCCGGCGGACGGCCCGTCGTGCTCCAGGCGGACGTGCGAGCCTATGCCTCGCTGGAGCGGGCTTTCCAAGACTTTTGGACGACGACGGGTCGGCTGGACGTCTTGGTCAATAACGCGGGTATCGGCATCTTCCGACCCGTCGAGGAGATGACGCCGGAGGAGTTCGACGACGTCATCCGGACGAACCTGTACGGCGTCTTCTACTGCTGTAAACTGGCTATTCCCCTGATGAGACAGACAGGCGGGGGCTACATCATCCAGGTCGGCTCCCTGGCGGGTCGGAACCCCATCGTCGGCGGGGCGGCTTACTGTGCATCCAAATTTGCGGTCCGGGGTTTCTCGGAAAGCTTGATGCTGGAGGTCCGGTACGATGACATCAAGGTCACGACGATCGCCCCTGGCTCGGTCGATACCCATTTTGGGGGCCACGCGGGGAGCGAGGCCTGGAAGCTTCGGCCAGAAGACGTTGCCCAGGTCGTCATCGACCTTCTCCACACGGCCCCGCATGCCCTGGCGAGCTACGTCGAGCTCCGGCCCTTGAAGCCCCGGAAGTGAATGGGGACTGGGTCTTCAAGTCCCGTGACGTCGGGATGACGGGACGGGGTGGCGAGGTGACGGGGTAAAATCCGAAACGCTCAGGTTGTACTCCAGCTCTTTCATCGACTCCATCACCTCGTTACTTCATCACTCCGTCACGCGATCAAAACCCGACGCGCAACCCTAAAGCCCGATGGCCCGACTGCCTTACTGCCGCATCCCTTGGAGTCCGACATGACCCGACCGGCCGGACGGCTCAGCATCGACGTCGAGGTCCGATTTCGGGACTGTGACCCGATGGGTCATGTGAACAACGCCGTGTACCTGACCTACTTGGAGGAGGCCCGCAAGCACTACTGGCGGGAAGTCTTGGGCGTCGAGGACTACCGTCAGGTCGACTTTATCCTGGCCCGGGTAGAGATCGACTTCCGGGCCCCGGCGTTTCCGGGTCAAGTCCTCCGGGTGTGGATCCGGGCCGGCGAGCTTCGGCGGTCCAGCTTTGACTTTCATTACGAAATCCGGGATGCGGCGACGGACGGTCTGATCGCTGAAGCCCGGACCGTGCAGGTCATGTACGACTATGCGCATCAACGGCCCAAGCCGATCCCGGACGGCGTCCGGGACCGCATCAGGGCCTTTGAGGCTGGGTTTTCCCCTGCCGGTAAGCCCTGATCAGATGCTGGCATTTTGAGCAAAACGCCGGGCCCTTCGCGTCGGTCTCTCGAATCGTATTCGAGAAGAACATCGCACAGCTTCGGGTGGTGCAGTGTTCCAGGCCCATCAGATGACCGAGCTCGTGGAGGACTTCGGTCAGGACCCGGTGGTGCCACCGCTTGGGGTCCGGGCTTTGCAGGCGGGCGAGGCCGACGATGCAGGTCTCGTAGGCTGGTTCGGCCAGGCCGAACACGAAGTTAAAGCCGGGGACATACAGGTCCCCCGGATGGAGGGCGACGTTCAAGGCCGTCGGGTCCCGATGGCGTTCGACGACCCACCGAATCAGGCGAGCGGCGTCCCACTGGCGACGCCGGGCGTTGTAAGCTTCGGGGGGTGACGGGATCGACGGGACGATGAGGACTTCGACGGGGGGCGGCCCCAGGTATATCGGGACCTCGGCCTGGACCCGGGTCGTCGTGGCGTCAGCTTGCAGAGGTTCAAAAGGGGTGATTACAATATGCATCGACCTTCAAGCTCTCCAAGAGGTCCGTCGTGCCGGGTGGACGGGACCGATGGGTCCGGCCGGCGAGACGGACCAGCGTATCATAATTCGGCCCCGCCGCCAAAGGGAGAGGCGGATTCAAGGTGGGTGTTCGGTCTTAGGCGCTGGGCGTTAGGTTTTTGAAAAGGCACCCAACACCTAACACCCAAGACCGTGAGGTTTTGACGAATTACGAGATGGAAGGATTGGGCCTCGAGGGGCGATGGATCGCCGTCATGGGTTCCGGGCAGGTCGAGCCGGGTCATCCTGTGTATCGACTGGCGGAAGCATGTGGCCGGGTGTTGGCAGAAGCCGGCTGGGGCGTCGTGACGGGTGGCTACTTTGGCGTGATGGAGGCCGCCAGCCGGGCGGCTCGGGCGGCGGGCGGTCGGGTCGCCAGCATACCGTGCCGGGAGTTCCGGCGGGACCGGATTCACCCCTATGCGGACACCGTCCTGTGGACGGACCGGTACGAGGACCGGATTCGGACGTTATGCGAGGTGGCCCATGGTTACTGGGTCCTCCCCGGCGGGATCGGCACGATGGCCGAGCTCTTCTACACGTGGAGCATGGCTCAGCTCCGGTACCCCCGCCACAAGCCCGTGATCCTCGTCGGGCCGCAGTGGCCGGCTATCTTGGAGGGGTGGCGCCAGCACCTTCTAATTCCAGAAGGGGACTGGCGTTATATCCAGTGGGCCACTGACCCGACGGAAGCCCTCACCTTACTGGAGCGCCACCTTCGCGACGCCTCGGGCGATTCGTTCGGATGATACGGATACCCTACGCAAGTGGAGGAGACACGATGAACAAGCGAGACCTCGTGCGTGAGCTGGCCGCCCGAACGGGCCTGCGCTTAGCTCAGGCCCAGATGGTGATAGAAGCACTCTTTGGCGTGCAAGACGAACCCGGGATCATCGCCTCGGCCCTTCGTTCGGGCCAACGCATCAGCCTGCCTGGGTTCGGCGTTTTCGAAGTCCGGCCGCGGAAGCCCCGGAAGGCGCGAAACCCCCGGACCGGTGAGCCGGTCGACATCCCCAGTCGAAGGGTCCCGCGCTTTAAGGCCGGCCGGTACCTGAAAGAATTCGTGGCCGGATGAGGCCCCTTCGGTCGTCGGGCCGGTCCCGGCGACCGATCATCCTTCCCAAAGAGCCCGCGTGATCGGGCGAAATCCCATATCACCGGGCGGAGGACGTCATTCCCATGAAACGGCGATGGCCCGAGGTCTTGTGGGCGCTGAGTGGCCCCGTCGGCGTCATCTTCTGGTGGATGGCCTTTTTCTACGCGCCGCGAGAGCGCGAAATGGGGGATGTCCAGCGGATCTTTTACATGCACATGCCGATGGCCTGGACGTCCCTGCTGGCCTATGGGGTCAGTGCCGTCTGGCACGGCCTGTACCTGTGGAAGCGCCAGGTCCGATGGCTCTTCCACGGATGGGCGTGCGTGTGGGTGGGCGTCGTGACCAATGCCCTCGTCTTGGTGACGGGCATGTGCTGGGCCCGCCCCATCTGGGGGAGCTGGTGGCCCTGGGAGCCCCGGCTGACGACGACCTTCCTGATGTTCATCATGTATGCGGCCTACCTCGTCCTCTTCGCCGTCCTCCTGCCGGAGGGCCGTACGCTGGGTATCGTGGCCTACAACTTGTTCAGCGCCGTGAACCTCCCCGTCGTGTACCTGGCGCCCCGTCTATGGCGGGGCCTGCACCCCATCGTCATCGAGGGCGGCCAGGTCCGTCTGGAACCCGCTATGTGGCACACGGTGCTGGTCGGATGGCTATGGTCCCTCTTGTTGGCCCTCCTCCTCGGGTTCGTCGCGGACCGGATTCAGTGGGCCCGCTTTCGTTGGGCCCAGTGGCTCTGGTCCGGGGAGGTGTCCGATGCATGATCCCCGGGTCTTCTACCTGTTCTTGGCGGGTCTCGTCTTCTGGTTGGGCCTGTGGTTGGCCCTCGGGTGGCTCCTCTGGCAGACCCGCCAGTGGACCCAGCGGCTGGACACCTTCCTGACGTCCCCTCCGCCCGACGGAGGTCGGCATGGAGAAGCGACGAAGCGGTCCTAAAGTCGACGTCGTTCAGATCGTTCAGCAGATCCGTCGCCAGATCGAAGAACAGCATACCGAGCAGGCGACGGCCAGTCAGGTCCGTCAAGAGGTCCGGGACCGACTCCTCATTCAGTGGCGCCAACTCCCCTTCCCCGAGGACGTCAAGAAAGACGTGGCAGACCAACAGCTTCAGTGGCTTTTCGACCCCGAAGCGTTTTGGTTCTCCCGGCGGCCGGGATGGGGTCCTATCATCAACTTTTTCCGACGCCTGTTTCGACCCTTCGTGAAGCTCTTCTTCAACCCGGACCCCTTGCTTCACCACGTCCACCGGCTTAGCTACTTAGTCCAGTTCCAAAATCAGCTCATCGAGGACCTCCTGGTCGAGCGCGAGCTCCTTCAACGGAAGGCCTCCGAGCGTGACCGGCCTCGGCGATTTGCCCGGTCGGGTCGGCGTCGAAAGCCCCCGGACCGGCGTACCCCTTAGAGACGCGGAGGTCTGACCCGATGCGCCTGGCCATCGTCGTCCAACGCTATGGGGAGGACATCGCCAGCGGAGCTGAACTCCACGCCCGGAACCTGGCCGAACTCCTGCAGGGCCGGCATCACGTCGAGGTCTTCACGACCTGCGCCCGGGACTATGTGACCTGGCGCAACCACTACCCGGCCGGCTCGACGGCCGTCGGCCCCGTCCGGGTCCACCGCTTCCCGGTCCGGCGGCCCCGGGACCCCCGGGCCTACGGCCTCTGGGAGCAGTACCTCCTGACGCATCCCCATTCGGAGGCCGACGAATACCGCTGGCTCCAACTCGAAGGCCCCTACGCTCCCCGGCTCGTCGACGCCGTCCGCCGCCGGTCGACGGACTTTGACTTCTGGATCTTCTTCAGCTTTCGGTACTACACGACCTTCCACGGCGCCCTGACCGTCCCCGACCGGTCTATCCTGGTCCCGACGGCTGAGGAAGACCCCATCATCGGATTTTCCATCTTCCGGAAGCTGTTTCACGGTGTACGGGGCATCGCCTATAACTCCGTCGAAGAGCAACGCCTCATCCAGGGGATGACCCGGAACTATTCGGTCCCCGGCGTCGTCGTCGGCATCCATGTCCAGCCGCCCCCGGAGCCGCCCCGACCCGAACGCTTCCGCCAGCGGTGGGACGTCTCGGAGCCCTATGTCCTGTTCGTCGGTCGCGTGGACGTCAACAAAGGCGCGCCCCAACTCGTCGAGATGTTTGTCCGCTATGCCGAGTCTCGGCCGAATCCGCCCCTGCTGGTCCTCCTGGGACCCGTCGTGGACTCCGTCCCGTCCCATCCCCGCGTCCGCGTCCTCGGCCCGGTCGACGAGCAGACGAAGTGGGACGCCCTGGCCGGTTGCGAGTTCCTGATCAACCCCTCGCCCCTGGAAAGCCTCAGTATGGTCTTGCTGGAGGCCTGGAAGGCCCGGAAGGCCGTCCTGGTCAACAGTCAGTGTGCCGTCCTCCGGGGCCAGTGCATCCGAAGCGACGGCGGCCTCTTCTACACGAGCCCCGCCGAGTTCAGCCGGATGATGGACTGGCTTCTGGAACACCCCGACCTCCGTCAGCAATTGGGCGAAAATGGCCGGGCTTACGTAGATGAGCACTACCGGCCCGACGTCATCCTCCGAAAATACGAGGAACTCTTCGAGCGGGCCCGAGCGGTGCCGGTGACGCAGGTCGCTTAGCAGAGCCGTTCGGCTCGTGGAAACCCGTATGGATTCAGCCCTTCCGAACCTTCGGGGCGGACGGTTTTTCAAGCAAAGGGCCGTTCGGCCATTCGGCAGTTCGGCAGGTGGTCCCCAAAAGGCCTGGGGCCGCTCCTGGCCCATCCAGGGCTCTATCGGCCTATCTGCGGACCTGCCGAATGCTTGAATAACCGGCTTTCTCGAAGGGTCGGAAAGGCTGAATTCATCAGGTCTTTCACGAGCCAAAGGGCTATGTTCGATTGCATCGCTGGTGTGGACGAAGCCGGTCGAGGCCCTGTCATCGGGCCCATGGTCCTGGCCATCGTGGGCGTCGCCCCGAAGGACGTGGCCGGTCTGCGGGTAGCCGGTGTCCGAGACTCGAAGCGTCTGACGCGGGTCCGGCGGGAATCCTTGATGGACCGAATTACCGAGCGGGCCCGATTCTGGGACGCCTTTTTCTTCTTACCCGCCGCCATGGACCGGACGTCCCTGACAGTCCTGACGGTCGACGTCCTCGTCGCCTGGATCGACCGCTACCGACCGGCGACCGTCTTGGTCGACGCCCTGACGACCCCGGTGGCCATCCCGGCCCTCGTCCGGTCCGTCTGTCGGCGACTCCCGGACTGGACGGGCCGCCTCCGGATGTGGCCGGCCGCCGAGCGCCATCCGGCCGTGGCGGCCGCCTCGGTCGTCGCCAAAGTCCTGCGGGATGAGGCGGTCCGATGGCTCCGGGACCGGTACGGCGATTTCGGATGGGGCTACCCATCGGAGGCCCGGACCCGCCAGTTCCTGGAAGAGTGGTACCGTCGGTACGGCCGCTGGCCCGTCTGGGTCCGGACGAAATGGCAGACCTGCCGGCGTATAGAAGGGGCGGGAGATACAAAGGTAGGAATGGAGGAATAGTAGTCTTACATCCTGTATCTCGCATGTCGGAGGAAACCCTTATGCGAGCTGTCGTCGTGCGAGAACACGGAGGCCCGGAAGTCCTTCGCATGGAAGAGCGACCCGTGCCAGACGTCGGGCCGACCGACATCCGTGTTCGCGTCCGGGCCGTCGCCCTCAACCATCTGGACCTCTGGACCCGCCGGGGTATCCCGGGTGTGCGGCTCCCGCTCCCCATCGTCCCGGGCGCCGACGTCGCCGGCGTCGTCGACGCCGTCGGCGACCAGGTCCATCACGTAAAGCCCGGCGATGCGGTCGTCCTCCATCCGGCCGTCAGTTGCGGCGTCTGCCGATTCTGTCTCCAGGGGGAGGACAACCGATGTCGGGAATATAAGGTCCTGGGCCATCGGCGAGACGGCGGCTACGCCGATTTCATCGTCGTCCCAGCGATCAATGCGCTCCCCAAGC
>JAUQPV010000120.1 GCA_030550225.1 Acidobacteriota bacterium
GGCCTCCCCCAGGAGGACGACCAGACGGTCGTCCTCATCCGGAAAGTTGACAGGGGGGCAGTCCCTGATTAGCATTATAGGCCCCCGCGCGAGGGGATATCCGCCGCACCGCATCCGCCGACATGGACCGGCTTCGGCCGGACCTCGCGGCTGGCTACCCTGGCTTACGAGGCATCTCCATGAGCAGTGGGTTGTTCTGTCTGGGGATGAGTTTGGCTCACCGGATGACTGAGGCGGCATCTGGTGAAGCGTCGGGCGGGGGGTCCTTCCTGAGCGTCAACGGACTCGTCTTGGTCGTAGCCGTTTTGGTCGCCCTCCTATGGGGCGTTTTACAACGGGTGTACTTTCAGCCCCTCCGCCGTGTCTTGGAAGAGCGGTACCGCCTGACGCTGGGGCGCCTGCAGGAAGCCCAGGAAATCTTGAAGCACGTCGAGCGGGAGCAAGCCCGTTACGAAGCGGCCATCCGGGAGGTTCGCCAGTATGCGAATCAACGGATGGCCGAGGCGCGGGCCGCCGCTGAAGCCCAGCGGGTGGCCTTGATCGAGCAGGCCCGCCAGGAGACGCGGGCACGGATCGAGGAGGCCCGGGCCCACCTGCAACGTCAGGCCGAACAGGTCAAGCAGGCGCTTCAACTGGAGATCGACCGATTGGCCCTGGAGGTCGTCCAGCGGATCCTCCAGCGCCCCCTGGTGCTTTCGCCAGACCAGGTCGAGCAAATCCGAGACGAGGTCTTACGGACGTAAGCCGTCGTCCCGGGCCGATAGGTCGGAGGGGTCGGGACGAAGCCTTACAGGGTCGAAGGAGGCGAAGACGGTGATGGGACACGGAACGCCATGGAGCCGACGGGTCTGGGGCGTTTGGTTCCTCGTGGGCCTCTGTCTCCTATCCAGTCCGGTAATGGCTCGGCCGGACGAGGCCCCGGCCGAGGCAGGTCCCCATTTAGGGGTCTTGCACTATGTGGGTCGAGCCATTAACTTCGGCTTCCTGGCTTTCATCCTGTACTATCTCGTCGTTCGGGTCGGCCGTCTACCGGACGCCCTCCAGACCCAACGGGAAGAGCTCCTTCGGGAGATGGAGGAGGCCCATCAGCAGAAAGAGGCCGCCGAGGCCAAGTGGCAGGAGGTCCAAGCCCGTCTCCAGGGTCTGTCCGACGAACTGGAACGTATGCGTCAGGCGGCCGAGGCCGATGCCCGGCAGGAGGCCGAGCGTATCTTGGCTGAGGCGACAGCCGAGGTCGAGCGCCTGAAGCGCTTGGCCGAGGAGGAAATTCGCCGAGCGGCGGCCTTCGCTCGGGCGGAGGTCCAGGCTTACGTGGCCACGGCCGTGGCCCGGATGGTCGAGGGCCTCCTGAGGGCCCACCTGACGCCTGAGGACCATGTCCGCCTGATCGAGGCGTCCCTGGGCAAATTGACCGAGACGTTCGATTTGGGCCGACGTGGATAGGACCGGCCGACTATCATCGGTAACAGAGCTGTTCGGCCCATAAGAATGGCATCGGGACGGCTTTTCCATTGCCTGGGAAGCACGATTTTTCAGGCAGAATGGGTGTTGGGTGCTGGGTGTGAAAGACCCCGGACCACTGACCATAGACCTGTTTCGGAAGTCCGGTTCGCTTCGTCTTGAGACGGGGTATTCCGGCGGCTCCGTTCGGTCCGGGCTCTATGGCCTGTGGTCTGTAGTCTCTTGAGACTAACACCCAACACCCAGCACCGAGCACCTAACACCGAGCCTTGAGACGACAGCCATGCTCCGAGAAGGCATCGCTCGGCGGTATGCCCGGGCCTTGCTGGACGTTGTCCTACCCCGGGACCTCTACGAACGAATTCACCAAGAGCTGAAGGATTTGGAAGTCCTGTTTCGGGAGCTTCCGGACTTGGTCCGGTCTCTCGAACAGCCCGGCCGGCCGCTACGGGAAAAGCGCCGTGTCATCGGGGAACTCGGCCAGCGACTGGACTTGCATCCCCTGACGGTCCGGTTCCTGGAGCTGGTCGCAGAGAACCGGCGGCTTCGAGATTGGTCGGCTATCCTGCGCCTCTTGGAACGTCTGTACCAAGAGGCCCAGGGCATCCAGCCCCTCCAGGTCATCACGGCCGTTCCCCTGGACGACCGCCTGCGTCGACAGGTCCGTCAGGCCCTGGAGGACCTGACCGGCCGCCGGGTCGTCATGGAGGAGCAGGTCGACCCCCGCATCCTGGGGGGCTTCATCGTCCGCATCGGTTCGGTATATTATGACGGAAGCGTCGTCGCCCAGATCCGCCAGATCCGGGACCAACTGATGGGAGGTGGACGCTATGGCGACCACGATTCGACCTGACGAGATCGCTACTGTCTTACGTCGACGGCTCGAAGAGCTGGAGACCCGCATCGACCTCTCGGAGACCGGGACGGTCCTGAGCGTCGGGGACGGCATCGCTACGATCTATGGCCTCGAGAAAGTCATGTACGGCGAGATGCTCGTGTTCCCGCACGACGTATACGGGATCGCCATGAACCTGGAAGAGGACACGGTCGGGGCCGTCCTGTTGGGGGACTTCACGAAGATCCGGTCCGGCGACGAAGTCCGGCGGACCCGGCGGATCATCAGCGTGCCCGTCGGGGAGGCCCTAATCGGGCGGGTCGTGAATGCCCTCGGGGAGCCCATCGACGGGAAAGGACCCATCGAGGCCAAGCAGTACAACCCCGTCGAGCGACTCGCTCCGGGTGTCGTCGACCGGCGACCGGTCCACCAGCCCCTCCAGACGGGGATCATCGCCATCGATGCCATGATCCCCATCGGCCGGGGCCAGCGGGAGCTCATCATCGGAGACCGCCAGACGGGAAAGACGGCCATCCTGCTCGACACGATCATCAATCAGAAGGGGCAAGACGTCATCTGCGTCTACGTGGCCATCGGCCAGAAGCAGTCGACCATCGCTCAGGTCGTCAAGACCCTCGAAGACTACGGGGCGATGGATTACACGATCGTCGTCGCCGCTTCGGCCAGCGAGCCGGCCCCGATGCTCTACCTGGCGCCTTACACGGGCTGTGCCATCGGCGAGTACTTCCGAGACACGGGCCGCCACGCCCTCGTCTGCTACGACGACCTGTCCAAGCACGCTGTGGCCTACCGCGAGATCTCCCTTCTGCTCCGGCGGCCGCCCGGCCGGGAGGCTTACCCCGGTGACATCTTCTACCTCCACTCCCGGCTCCTTGAACGGGCCGCCAAGCTTAGCGACGAAAACGGGGGCGGCTCCCTGACAGCCCTGCCCGTCATCGAGACCCAAGCCGGCGACGTCTCGGGCTACATCCCGACCAACGTCATCTCGATCACCGACGGCCAGATCTACCTCGAATCCGAGCTTTTCTACGCCGGCATCCGACCGGCCATCAACGTCGGTATCTCCGTCTCCCGGGTCGGCGGCGCCGCCCAGGTGAAGGCTATGAAGCAGGTCGCCGGCTTCCTCCGCCTGGAGCTCGCCCAGTACCGGGAGCTGGCCGCTTTCGCTCAGTTCGGCTCCGAACTCGACCCGGCGACCCAGCGGCAGTTGGCTCGCGGCGAGCGTCTGACCGAGCTCCTGAAACAGCCCCAGTTCCAGCCCGTGTCCGTCGAAAAACAAGTTGCCATCATCTTCGCCGGGACGGAAGGCTACTTGGACGACCTGCCCGTCTCCGAGTGCGGTCCCTTCAAGTACGCCCTGTTCGAGTACATCGACAAGTACAACCCGCCGGCCATCCGGGCCCTCCGGGAGAAACTGGAGATCACCGACGACATCCGGCGCCAGCTCCACGACCTCCTGAAAGAGTTCAAGGAAAAGTTCGTCGCCGAACGGAATCTGCGATAGGTCAAAGTAACGCAGTGACGAAGGGATGACGTAAGGATGATCCCGACCTGCCTAACAGCCGAACTGCCGGATCCCCGACCTGCCCGATCCCTCTTGGATGGACGGCCATGCCTGCTTTGATCGCCCTCCGACGGAAAATTCGAAGCGTCCGTTCGACCCGGCGGATCACGAACGCCATGAAGATCATCGCCGCCACGCGGGTCCGCCGGGCCCAGGAGGCCCTTTGGCAACTACGTCCTTATGCCTGGCGGATGCAGGACGTCCTCCGGTCTCTGGCCAGCCGGGTCCGGCCTGAACTCCATCCCCTCCTCCGCTGGCCGGAGGCCGAACAGCGGGTCGACCTCCTGGTCGTCACGGCCGACCGGGGCCTGTGCGGGGCCTTCAACCACAATATCATCCGGGAGGCCCTCCGGTTCCTCCACGGTTTTCCGCCTGACACGGAACTCCGGCTCTGGTGTATCGGCCGGAAGGGTCATGACTTCTTCCGGAAACGGCGGTGGCCTATCGTGTATGCCTATCGGGACATCTTTCGCCGGGTCGACTATACGGTCGCCCAGACGATCGCCCGTCAGCTCGTCGAGGAATTCGTCTCCGAGCGGATCCATGCCGCCTACGTCGTATACAACGAATACAAGTCGGCCCTCGTCCAGCGGGTCGTCATCGAGCGCCTCCTACCCCTGCAACGCATGGAGTTCTCTCCCGTCGAGCCGCCCGTCGAGTATATCTACGAGCCCGAGCCGGAGCGGATCTTCGAAGCCCTCCTCCCCAAGCACGTCGTCATCCAGGTCTACCGTATCCTGCTGGAATCCCAGGCCGCTGAACAGTCGGCCCGGATGGTCGCCATGGACATGGCGACCAAAAACGCCGACAAGGTCATCTACAAGCTGACCCTCCTCCTGAACAAGACGCGGCAGGCCGCCATCACGAAGGAGATCTTGGAGATCATCAGTGGCGCCGAGGCCCTCCGGAAGGCCCGAACGTGATAAGGGCATAGAGCATAGGGTATAGGGTATACAGCAAAGGGCACGGAGCATAGGGTACTTGCTCTTTGCTCTTGGCCCTTGGCCCTTTACGTGAGCCACTGAAAGGCAGGAACGGGTCATGGCGGACCGGCCGGACACGCCGCCGATTCGGGCCGTCGGGCTTTCTAAGACCTACACCCTGGGACGCGTCCAGGTCCCGGCCGTCCGGGACGTCCACCTGACGGTCCCGGCGGGTCGCCTCGTCGTCATCATGGGGCCGTCGGGGAGCGGTAAGACGACCCTCCTGTCGATGCTGGGCTGTATCCTGCGGCCGACGGCGGGGGAGCTCTACATCGCCGGCCAGCGGGTCGAGCGGTGGGACGAGGCCTATCTGCCGTACATCCGGCGGCAATACATCGGCTTCATCTTCCAGCAATTCAACCTCCTGCGGGCCCTGACGGCCCTGGAGAACGTCGAGATCGCCCTGCACCTGCGGGGCATCCGAGGCCGGGCCGCTCGGGCGCGAGCCGCCGAGGCCTTAGCCCAGGTCGGCCTGGCCGACCGTCTGCACTTCTATCCGAAGGACCTGAGCGGCGGCGAGCAGCAGCGAGTCGCCATCGCTCGGGCCATCGTGGCCGACCCCCTCATCCTGCTGGCCGACGAGCCGACAGCGAACTTAGATTCTGTCACGGGCCACCATGTCGTCGAGCACCTGCGGGCGGTGACCTACGAGCGTCAGATGGCGACCGTTGTCGTCACTCACGACCATCGGATCGTAGCCTTAGCCGACGAGGTCTACTACATGGAGGACGGATGTCTGAGACGGTCCGAAAAATCCGCCTTGTCGCTCTCGGCCTCGGCATCGTTCTCCTCCTGACGGCCGGCCTGTGGATGGCCGGGACCCACAAGCGAAACGGGGCCTACGTCGTCCGCCGCCAGTGGATCACCGACGAGGCCTACGGGACGGGCGAGGTCCGGGCCGGTCGGATGATCGACTTGTATGCGGAGGTCCCGGGCGTCCTGCGGGCCCTTCACGTCCGGGAGGGCCAGACCTTCCGGGCCGGCGACGTCTTGGCCGAGATCGAGGACACGACGTACCGGGCTCAATGGGAAGAAGCCCAGGCGGCCCTTCGACAAGCCGAGGCCCGCCTCCAAGAGTTGGAACACGGCGCCCGGCTCGAAGAAGTCCGACGACGGCAGGCCGAGATGGAGGCGGCCCGAGCGGCCTTAGCGTTTGCCGAGTCCGAGTGGCGTCGGAGCGAGGACCTCTGGCGGGCGGGCATCCTCTCGCGTCAGGCTTACGACGAGGCCCGCACGCGGTGGGAGCAGGCTCGACGACAGTATGAGGCGGCCCAGGCCGCTTACGAAGAGACCGTCCGGGGCCCCCGACCCGAGGTCCTTCAGCAGGCCCGGGCGGCCGTCGCCCAGGCCCGGGCCCGCCTGGCGTACCTCCAACAGATCCTGGCCAAGACCCGTCTCCGGGCACCCTGGGACGGCCAGGTCCTCCGGGTGTGGGCCTACGAAGGGGATGCCGTCCACCCAGAAGCCCCCCGCCCCATCCTGCGGATCGCCGACATGGAGCGATTCGTCGAGGTCGAGGTCGACTACACGGACGCCTTCCGTGTAGCCCCCGGCCAACCGGCCGTCTTCTTCCCCGAGAACCATCCCGAGCAGGCCCGGCGCGGCCGGGTCGCCTGGCTCTATCCGACATTCGGCAAGAAGCGGGTCTTCACTGAGAATCCTCAGGAGATGACCGACCGGAAGGTCCGCACGGTCCGCATCCGGCCCGACGAGCCCCTGGACTGGCCCATCGGGATGACCGTCGAGGCCCGCATCCAGACGTTTCAGGGCGAGGCCCTGGCCGTGCCCCG
This sequence comes from Acidobacteriota bacterium, assembly GCA_030550225.1. Classification (GTDB taxonomy): domain Bacteria; phylum Acidobacteriota; class HRBIN11; order HRBIN11; family HRBIN11; genus HRBIN11. The sequence goes on from JAUQPV010000120.1 coordinate 6,655, forward strand.
GGAGTGGGTCCGCTCCGAGGCCGGGACGTACTCGGTCTGGCGGGTCGGCCGCACCGGGACCGAGCGGGTCGTCATTCAGCCCGCTTACGTGGGCAACCGATGGGTCGTCGTGGCCTCGGGCCTGGCAGAGGGCGACCGTCTCGTCCCGCCGCCGATAGATTAGGGGCCGGGTAGTAGGGGTACTGAAACAGGATTACGGTGTCAGATGTTCGATACGGACCTGATGCGCACGTTCTGGGTGTAAGGCGCAGGCCCTGTCCTGCGCCGATGCGATGCGGTCGGGGATGGTGACCCCGGCCCTACGGGGTCGGCCTGGGACAGGCCCATGCCCTCCATCCTAAAACCCATCCATTGGGTTTGCTTCTCTATAGACCTGCATGGAAAATGGAGGGAAGCCCTTCAGCGTCAGGTTCGAAACGGAAGCCCGGACGATCGGCGGAGGCGACATATGGGGATTCCCGTGGAGGTCTATGAAGCCCTGGAAGACGCCTTGGGGAAGGAACCGGCCCGTAAGCTGGTCCATGGTCTGGAGACCGCCGTCGAGGCGACCGTAACGGTCAAGCTGTCCGCCCTGCGAGACGAGCTGTTCGACCGCCTGGTCACGAAGGAGGTCTTCCTGACCCAAATGGAAGCCTTACGGGCTGAGTTTCGGGCTGAGCTGGCTGAGGTCTACCGCCGGATCGACCGGCAATCCGCCGAGTTTCGGGCTGAGCTGGCTGAGGTCCACCGTCGGATCGACCAACAGTCAGCCGAGTTCCAGGCCCAACTGGCTGAGGTCCACCGTCGGATCGACCAACAGTCGGCCGAATTC
>JAUQPV010000121.1 GCA_030550225.1 Acidobacteriota bacterium
CCTTCACCAGGTCCAGCGACGTTCCTGGCAGGAGCTGGTCCATGATCTCGACGACGGTCACCTGACTCCCGACCATCGCATAGGCCGTCCCCAGCTCGAGGCCGATGTAGCCGCCGCCGATGACGACCAGCCGCTCGGGGACCGTCTCCAACTCGAGGGCCTCCGTCGAGCTGATGATGCGTTCGCCGTCCAATTCAAAGCCCGGAAGGCCTACGGGCTCGGACCCCGTGGCGAGGACGACCGTCTCGGTCGTGACCTCCCGGACGCCCTCGGCCGTCTGGATCCGTACCTGGTGCGGTCCGACCAGCGTCGCCTCGCCCTGAACGTACTCGACGCCGTTCCCCTTCAGGAGCTGATGAATCCCGCGGGTCAGCCGATCGACGACCTGTCGCTTCCACTGGATCGTCTCGGACCACCGGACCGTCACGTCGGCCGCATGGATGCCGTATTGGGAAGCCTGGTGAAGGATCGTGTGATACGTCTTGGCCGCCTGGATGAGGGCCTTCGAGGGGATGCACCCCCGCTGAAGGCACACGCCGCCGACCCGGTCCCGCTCGACCAGGAGTGTCTTCTGCTTCAACTGGCCCAAGCGGATAGCGGCGACGTATCCGCCAGGGCCACCTCCGATGACGACGGCTCGGTAATCCATCGGTCATCCCTCCCCATAAAAAGACCATGGGCTCCAAACTGCAGACCATAGACTTGCCCCGGCCACCGGAACTGCCTCAGCCTTCCAGCGAGCCACTGTCTTGGGTCGATGAGTGGTCGGCTGGCGGGTCTATGGTTCATGACCTGTAGCCTGTGGTCTTGGAGTCTGTAGTCTATCTCCTATCGCCCGGAACGCCGTCAGCAGGGCCGTCAGGTCGTCCCACGTCGTGTCCCGTCCGAGGCTCACCCGGAGGGAACCCCGTACAATTTCCGGTGGCACGCCCATTGCCTGGAGGACGTGGCTTGGCTCGAGGCGACCGCTCGAGCAAGCGCTCCCCGTCGAGACAGCAAAACCCTCTAAGTCGAGCCGCATCATCAGGGCCTCGCCGTCGGCCCCCGGGAAACTGAACATGCTCGTGTTCGGGACCCGAAGCGCCCGCTGGCCGTGGATCCACACGTCGGGAAACGCCTGACGGAGCTCGGCCTCGAAGCGGTCCCGGAGCCGGGCCAGCCGCTCGGCCTCGGCGACCCACCGTTCGGCGATGTACCGACAAGCCGCCCCCAGGCCGACGATGCCCGGCACGTTCTCGGTCCCCGACCGGCGACCCCGTTCCTGGAATCCCCCATAAATGATGGGAGTTAAGTCCACGCCCTGCCGGACGTACAGGGCCCCGACGCCCTTCGGGCCGTAAATCTTATGGGCTGACAGACTCAGCAGGTCACAGCCCCACCGACGGGGTTCAACCGGGAGCTTCCCGACCGCCTGCACGGCGTCCACGTGAAAGAAAATCTCCCGCTCCCGACAGAGGGTCCCGATGGCCTCGACGGGCTGAACGACCCCTGTCTCGTTGTTGGCCGCCATGACGGAGACGAGGACCGTGTCGGGTCGGAGCATTTCTCGGAAGCGGTCGAGGTCGACGACGCCGTCGGCCGTCACAGGGATCAGCTCGACGTCGAAGCCCTCATATCGAAGGGCCTTGGCCGCTTCAAGGACGGCCGGATGCTCGATAGCCGAAACGAGAATATGGCGACCCCGGCGGGCATACTGACGGGCGACCCCCTGGACGGCCAGGTTGTCGGCCTCCGTCCCGCCGGACGTGAAGACGATCTCCCGGGGCTCGACGCCCAGCAGGGCCGCCACGGCCTCCCGGGCGTCGTCGACGGCCTGCTTGGCGACCTGACCCTCCCAGTGGACGCTCGAGGCATTGCCGAAGCGGTCCCGCAGGAAGGGGAGCATCGCCTCCAGGACTTCCGGCGCGACGGGCGTCGTGGCGTTGTAATCCAGGTAAATCCGTCGGGCCATCGTCCCCTCTCCGGCCTTAGGATAGAGGCCGATCGGGAATAGGGCAATAAGGCAGTAAGGCGATGAGGCAGATAGGCAGGTCGGCAGATGGGCAGATGGGCAGATGGGCAGGTAGGGGGCGGTGATCGACCTATGGGGGATGACCCTCGCCGAACACCGGTCATCCCGTATCCCGCATCCTTATCCCGTATCCCATATCCTGCATCTTGCATCCCGCATCCCGCATCCTGCATCCTTATCCCGCATCTTTCCCTGGAGAGGCGTCTATGACAGGCAGGTGGCTTCTGATCGGCGGAATCCTGGGGGTCCTCGGGGCGGCCTCCGCCGGGGCCGGTGAAACCGTGCGCTACCCGAGCGGCCCGGACACCGTCTCGGCGTACCTCGCCCGGCCCGACGGGGACGGCCCTTTCCCGGCCGTCATCTTGATCCACGAGTGGTGGGGCCTCAACGACTGGGTCCGGGAAAATGCCGATGAGTTCGCCCGTCGGGGCTATGTCGCCCTGGCCGTAGACCTCTACCGGGGTCGGGTCACCCAGGACCCGGCCGAGGCCCATGAACTCTCCCGGGGTTTACCGGAGGAACGGGCCCTGCAAGACCTGAAGGCCGCCATCGACTATCTCCGGGGCCGGCCGGACGTCCAAAAAGACCGCATCGGCGTGACGGGCTGGTGTATGGGTGGGGGCTATGCCCTGCGGCTGGCCCTGACGGACGCTCGGATCCGGGCCGTGAACATCAACTATGGGCGGCTCGTCTTCGACGAGGACCGTCTGCGGGGCCTTACGGCCGAGCTCCTCGGCATCTTTGCGGAGCAGGACCGGGGGATTCCGCCGGCCGACGTCCAGAAGTTCGAGGGCCTGCTCAAACGGTTGGGCAAGAAGGCCGAAATTCACGTCTATCCCGGCGTCGGTCACGCCTTCATGACAGGCGTCCCAAGGAACATCGCCGTCGTCGGTCGGGCCCTCACGCCCCGCGAGCAGGCGACCGTCGATGCGTGGTCCCGCATTTTCGCCTTCTTTGACCGGACACTGAAAGAGTAAGGCCCCGGGTACCGGGGACGTGTCATGCGTCACGCGCGACAAAGGGACCACAGGCCGTAAGCCCGTCGTCAGCCCTTGGGCCGCTTCAAAATCACTGCGGGCGCCCAATGGCGAACGGTGAATGGCGCCCCATCTGCCGAACTGCCGACCTGCCCTATGGCCTCATCACGATCCCCCGCCCTGAATCGAGTAGGCGATCGTGAGGCTGAACAGGGCATCGACGGGCTGACCCCGGAGGGTCCCGGGCTTGAATCGCCACTGGCGGACGCACTCGATGGCCGCCTGGTCGAGGACTCGGTCGACGGACCGGACGACTCGGATCGGGCCGACTGTGCCGTCCCGTCGGACGACCAGGAGGAGGATGACGACGCCCTCGATGCGGTTGCGGCGGGCTTCTGGGGGATAGAAGCACGGGACCTTCGAGATGGCGATGGGCGGCTCGCCCTCGCCGGGCCCGACGTGAACGCCGCCGAGGCCCGGGACGCCGCCCAGGACCCCGCCGGGCACCCCACCGGGGACCCCGCCCGGGACGCCGCCGGGCACGCCGCCCGGGACGCCGCCCTCGACGCCCCAGACGGGATCCCCCTCGAAAGCCCCGGCCAGTTCGTCGCCGGTCTCTGAGCCTTCACTGTAAGGGACAATCACCTCGGGCGTGAACGCTGGGATGGCGATGGGGGCGACTTCCGGCAGGGGCGGCTCGGTCGGTCGAGGTCGGGCCACCGACGGGGACGCTCCAGCCCGTCGGCCCGGGGGTGGGGGTGGCGGCGGCGGAGGCGGCGGACCCAGCGTCCCGGTGCCCCCAACCAGCAGGGCCGGGACGGGCGGTTCGTCCAGGTACTGGACCGACCACGCCGAAGCCAGGACCAAGGCGATGCCCAGCAGGACGTGCAGACCGATGACCAGCGGGAACAGGGCCATCCGCCGGACGTCCCAACGCCGGGGCCGTGTCTCGATTAGGTCCTCGTGAAACCGTTCCAGGGGCATCTATCCCGTCAATCCTTTTAGTTCGGTCGACCGCTTCCACATATAGAATAAGACGGGATAGACCAAGAGTTCCATCAGCAGGGACGACACGACGCCCCCGACCATCGGGGCTGCCATCCGTCGCCACACGTCGGCCCCGACGCCGCTGGCGAAGAGGACGGGGATCAGACCGGCCAGGATGACCCCGACGGTCATCATCTTGGGCCGGACCCGCTGGACGGCGCCCTCCATGATGCATTCGACGAAGTCGTTCAGGCTCCGGAGCCGCCCCTCGGCTCGCCAATGGCGGTAACTCAGGGTCAGGTACAACAGCATGACGACGCCCGTCTCGGCGTCCAATCCCAGCAGGGCGATGATCCCCGTCCAGACGGCGACCGACAGGTTGTACTTCAGGAGGTACAACAGCCAGAAGGCGCCGATGAGCGAGAACGGCACGGCCAGCAAGACGATGGCTGTCTCGACGGCCGACCGCGTGTTCAGGTACAGGAGTAGGACGACGATGAACAGCGTCAGGGGGACGACGAGCCGCATCCGCCGCCAGACCCGGGCCATATACTCGTACTGGCCAGACCACTCCAGGCGGTAGCCCGGCGGGAGCTTCACGTTCTGCTGAACGACCCGTTTGGCTTCCTCGACGTAGCTCCCGACGTCCCGGCCTGTCATGTCGACGTACACGTAGCCGACGAGGTAGCCCTCCTCGCTCTTGATCATCGACGGCCCGACGGCCCATCGGAGCTCGGCGACGGCCGACAAGGGAATCTGAGCCCCTGTCGGCGTGTCGATGAGGACCCGCTTGAGCTTTTCGACGTCGTCCCGCAGGCCCCGCACGTACCGCACCAGGACAGGATACCGCTCCCGGCCTTCGACGGTCTTCGTGACCTCCATCCCCCCGATGGCCGCCTGGAAGACGTTCTGCACGTCGACGACGTTGAGCCCGTACCGGGCCGCCTCAGCCCGGTTCACGATGAGGTCGAGGTAGTAGCCCTGGCTGACCCGCTCGGCGAACACGTTGCGGGTCCCCGGGACCTGTCGAAGGACGGTCTCGATTTCCCGGCCGACGCGTTCGATCTCGCCCAGGTCAGTCCCGAAGACCTTGATGCCGATGGGCGTCCGGATGCCTGTCGTCAGCATGTCGACGCGGTTCCGGATCGGCATCGTCCAAGTATTGCTCAAGCCGGGGACCTGGAGGGCGTCGTTGAGGGCCTGCTGGAGTTTTTCGGGCGTCATGCCGGGTCGCCACTGGGACGGGGGCTTTAGGAGGATCGTCGTCTCGAACATCTCCAGGGGCGCCGGGTCCGTCGCCGTCTCGGCCCGGCCGGCCTTGCCGAAGACGAGGGCGACCTCGGGGAACTGGCGGATGATTCGGTCCGTCACCTGAAGGAGCTGGGTGACCGTCGTCACGGAGGCGCCCGGGATCGTCACGGGCATGTAGAGATACGCCTCCTCCCACAGGGGCGGCATAAACTCCTTGCCCAACTGGCGGAAGGCCCAGACGGCCGAGACCATGAGACCCAAGGCGACGGCCAGGACGACCCAACGATACCGTAGGCACGCCCGGAGGACCGGCTCATAGACCCGGTGAAGGAATCGGCTGACGGGGTTCCGTTCCTCGGGTCGAATCTTCCCCCGGATGAAGGCGACCATCATGACCGGCGTCAGGGTGATGGCCACGAAGGAGGCAAATAGCATCGAGAACGTCTTCGTGTAGGCCAGGGGCTTGAAAAGCCGACCCTCCTGGGCTTCCAACGTGAAAATCGGCAGAAAGCTGACCGTGATGACCAACAGCGCAAAGAACAGGCTGGGCCCGACTTCCTGGGCCGCCCGGAGGATGACGGCCGCCCGCGGCTCGGGCCGGCCCCGGCGCTCCCACTCTTCAAGCCGCTTGTGGGCCTGCTCGACCATGATGATAGCCGAGTCGACCATCGCCCCGATGGCGATGGCGATCCCGCCCAGGGACATCACGTTGGCCGAAATGTTCAAGTAGTACATGGCGATGAAGCCCATCAGGACGGCCACCGGGAGGACCGTGATGATGACGAAAGCGCTGGGCAGGTGGAGGAGAAACACCAGGCAGACGACCGACACGACGGCCGAAATCTTGATGAGCTCGTCGGTCAGCGTGGCGATGGCCTTGTGGATGAGGTCGCTTCGGTCGTAAGTAACGACGACCTCGACGCCGGGTGGGAGGCTCGGCCGGAGCTCGTCGAGCTTCTGCTTGACCCGCTCGATGACCTCCAGGACATTCTGCCCGTACCGGACGACGACGATGCCGCCGACGACCTCGCCCTCGCCGTTGAGCTCAGCCACGCCGCGCCGGATTTCCGGACCGAACTGGACCATCCCGAGGTCCCGAAGCCGGACGGGCACGCCGACGTCGTTAACCTTGACGACGACTTCCTCCAAGTCCCGTAAGCTTCGGACGTAGCCCCGGGCCCGAATCATGTACTCCCGCCCGCCGACCTCTAAGACCCGGGCCCCCGTCTCCCGGTTCGAGTTCCGGATGGCCGCCATGACGGTCTCAAGGGGAACCTGGTAAGCCAGAAGCTTATTGGGGTCGAGCGTGACCTGATACTGGCGGACAAAACCCCCGAGACTGGCGACCTCGGCGACGCCGGGCACGCTCTCGAGGGCATACTTGACGTAAAAATCCTGGATCGTCCGGAGCTGGGCCAGGTCGTGCCGCCCCGTGCGGTCGACGAGGGCATACATGAACCCCCAGCCGACGCCCGTCGCGTCGGGGCCCAACCGGGGCTCAACGCCCGGCGGGAGCTTCTGCCGGACCGTCTGGAGGTACTCGAGCGTCCGGCTCCGGGCCCAGTAGATGTCGGTCCCCTCCTCGAAGATGACGTACACGAAGGAGACCCCAAAGAAAGAGAAGCCCCGGACGACTTGGACCCGCGGGGCTGCCAGGAACGTCGTCACGATGGGGTAGGTCACCTGGTCCTCGATGACCGAAGGGTTCTGCTCGGGCCACTCCGTGTAGATGATGACCTGGGGGTCCGACAGGTCCGGAATGGCGTCCAGGGGGACGTGGCCGACGGCATAAATGCCCCACAGGACGGCCGCCAGCGTCCCCAACAGGACGAGGCCAGGATTTTTGGTGCTCCATTCAATGATGCGGGCGATCATGGCTGTCCTCGCTGTTGGGTGTCAGGTGTTGGGTGCTGGGTGTTGGGTGCTGGGTGTTGGGGTGACGTCGTCGGAGGGCCGCCATGAGACGGTTCAGCATCTTGCCGACGATGTCATAACCCCTTACGAATTCTTCATATTCAGACTTCGAAAGGTATCCCAGGTCATGGGCCAACCTCAGGAGATACTGGACCTCGGCGGTGGAACCTCGGGCGATACACAGGAATCGCAAGTAGTCGCCCAAGGCGTGGCGGCCCTTGCCCTCGGCGATGTTCGTCGGGATGGAAGCGGCCGCTCGGCACAGCGGGTCGGTCAGGCGAAAACGCTCTTCGGGCGGGAATGGGTGGACTCTCCGGTA
>JAUQPV010000122.1 GCA_030550225.1 Acidobacteriota bacterium
ACCGAGCGGATGCGAACGTGCGGGATGCTCTCCAGGCGGGTCTCGTCCGATGCAAACTCCAGGTCCTGCATACGCCCCCCTCCCCCTCGCAGGGCCTGCCGACCGAAGCGGGCACCCCAGCCCCAGGAGAAGAAAATGGGGCCCGATTCGGTATCCGCTTTTCAGCGGGTGCTGGGTCATCGGGTGAAACAGGATAATATCCCAAAGCTGTCTATATTTCAAGAAGTTGGAAGAACGTGTCCCCAGGGATTCCGTCGTCTTGCCCACAACAGAGCCCTCCCACCCGTGAGAATGACACCGAGACGGCTTTTCCTATCGCCCAGGAAACGCGATTTTTCAAGCTGGCGGCCGACAGGCTGGTCAGCTGATAAAGCAAAGAGCATAGAGTCAGTACTCTTGGCCCTTGGCTCTTTGCCCTTTGCCTAAAAATCATCCGCCCCGAAGGGTCGGAAAAATCGAATCCATGTGAGTTTTCATGAACCAAACGGCTCTGATGGGTGAGGGCGCCTACCGCAGGCGGGGACGTCTACGCTCCGGCAGGCGAGCCGGGTCGCCGAAGTCATTACTCGCCGATACGTTCGACGACTTCGTTGGCCTCGTCCAGGATGAGGATCCGGGGTCGCACGTGCCGAGCCGTGTCCGGCGGGACCCAGGCGTAGGCCGCCACGATCAGCCGGTCCCCGACCTCGGCCAGTCGGGCCGCGGCCCCATTGACCTCGGCCGTGCGGGAGCCCGCCGGGGCCGGGATTAGGTAGGTCTCGAAGCGGGCGCCCGTATTCACGTTGTAGACCTGGACCTGTTCATAGGGGAACAGGCCGGCCGCTTCTAAGAGGGCCGCATCGACGGAGAGGCTCCCCACGTAATCCAGACGCGTCCCAGTGACACGCAGGTTATGCAGCTTGGCTCGTAAGATGCATACATACATGGCGATAGCCTCAGGATGCAAGATGTGAACGGAGCCGTTCGGTTTGTCGTCTATGGTCTGTGGGCCGGAGTCTCTTTGGACTCCACACCCGACACCGAATACCTTTCCATCCCGTATCATTTCACGTTCAGGATCACGTTATCGATCAGCCGCGTCGACCCCAAATAGATGGCCGCCGCCAGCAAGGCTCGTCCCCGGATAGTCTCGACGGGCTCGAGGTCCTGGGGATCCACGAGGGCGACGTAGTCGACGCGAATCCGGGGCTCCTGGGCCAGGAACGACCGGACGGCCTCGACGACCTTGGCGGCGTCTCGCTCGCCTTCTTCCTGGACGAGGCGCTGACCGAGCTGGAGGGCCTGGTACAGGCGCGGGGCGATGGCCCGCTCCTCCGGAGAGAGGTACACGTTCCGGGAGCTCATCGCCAGGCCGTCGCTTTCCCGGACGATGGGGAGCTGGATGACCTCCACGTTCATGTTCAGGTCCTCGACCATCCGGCGGATGATGACGAACTGCTGGGCGTCCTTCTGGCCGAAAAACGCATAGTCGGGCTGGACGATGTTAAAGAGCTTGCATACGACGGTGGCCACGCCGCGAAAGTGGCCAGGCCGGGATGCGCCTTCCCATTTCTGGCTCAGGCCCTCGACCTCCACGTATGTCCGATAGCCTGGGGGATACATGTCCTCCGCCGAGGGGTAGAAGAGGACGTCCACGCCCTCCCGGCTCAGGATCTCGACGTCCCGGTCGAGGTCTCGGGGATAGCGGTCGTAGTCCTCGTGAGGTCCGAACTGGAGGGGGTTCACGAAGATACTGACGACCGTGTGGTCGGCCATCCGTTTGGACTCCCGGACGAGGCTCAGGTGGCCCTCGTGGAGATAGCCCATCGTCGGGACGAATCCGACCGTCCGGCCCTGCCGGTGCCAGTCCCGGACGATCTCCTTCATGCGGGGGATGCGACGGACGATTTCCATCGCTCAACCTCCGGTCATCGGCGTCGGGAACAGGCTCCTCTGCTCGACGCGGACCCGGAACTCCTCGACGGTCTGTCGGAACAGCTCGTAGGCATTTAGGAGTCGCACGGCGAAGGACGGCGGCGGGAAAGGCGTCAGGCCCACGAGGTCGTGAAACACGAGGACCTGGCCGTCACAGTCGGGTCCCGACCCGATGCCGATCGTCGGGATCCGGAGCCGTCGGGTGATCTCCCGGGCCCACTCGGCCGGCACACACTCAAGGACGATGGAGAAACAGCCGGCCGCCTCGAGGGCGAGGGCATCTTCGAGGAGCCGTTCCCGCTCGTCTTCAGACTTGCCCGGGCGGACAAAGCCGCCGATGAGTAGATACGACTGGGGCGTCAAGCCGATGTGGCCCATCACGGGGACTTGGGCCCGGACCATCCGACGGACCGTCGCCGCCCGCTCTCGGCCGCCCTCGATTTTGACGGCGTCGGCACCGGCCTCTTTGATGAAACGCAAGGCGTTCCGGACGGCCTCGGCGTCGTCGACCTGAAAGCTCCCGAGGGGCATGTCGGCGACGACCATCGCCGACGGCCGGGCCCGGACGACGGCCTTCGTGTGATGGAGCATCTCCTCCATCGTCACGGGGAGGGTCGTCTCGTAGCCCAGGACGACCATGCCGACCGAGTCGCCGACGAGGATAATGTCGATGCCGGCTTCGTCGACGATGCGGGCCGTCGGATAGTCATAGGCCGTCAGCATCGTGATGGGTTCGCCTTGGGCCTTCTTGCGTTGGAGGGTCCGAAGGGTGACCTTCGGACGGCGCGGGGCAGGGGGGTGAGAGGACATGGGGGCACCTCCGACTCCGGGGCGCTGAGGCTCCCGGGTGGTCCTAAAATTTTACACCCCCGCCGGCCTCCAGGCCACCTCAAGCGAATAGCGAACGGTGAATAGCGAACAGCGAACAGGGAATAATACTTTTCTCATTCGCCATTCTGCCGATGGGCCAAGGGACGGGAAAAGCTATGCCCAAGCCCCCGCCCATATCCTATCCCGTATCCTGCGTCCCGTACCTGTGGAAGTGGTCCCTATGGCCCACCTGCTCATTTTCCTATGTCCTACTTCCCTAATCTTGCATCTTGCATCCTGTATCCTGTATCTTGCATCCCACGACGCCCTGGAGGGGGGCTATGTCGGACCGCTACAGTCAGCTCCTGGCGGGGTATGCCCACGCCGTCGAGTGGGCGGCCCTGCCGCCCGAGACCGTCCATGAAGTCAAGCGTCGGGTCCTCGACTCGATCGGGGTAGCCATCGCCGCCTTCGCTGAGGATGCGCCGAAGGCCGTCCGAAAGTATGCGTACGCTTTTCCGGTCCCGGATGGGGCGACCCTCTGGGGGACGCCGGTCCGTTCGACCCCGGAGGTCGCCGCCTTCGTCAACGGCGTGATGGTTCGGTACCTGGACTTCAACGACACGTATCTCTCGCGAGAGCCCCTCCATCCGAGCGATATGATCCCGGCCCTGATGGCCTTGGCCGAATGGCGTCGGTGCCCGCCTCAGGAATTCATCGTCGCTGTCGCTGTCGCTTATGAGGTCGGGGTCGCCCTCTGCGATGCGGCCAGCCTACGGGCTCACGGTTGGGACCACGTCAACTATATCGCCGTCGGGACGGCCTGCGGCGCGGCCCGCCTCCTGGGCCTGACGCCGGCCCAGACGGAGCACGCCATCGCCATCGCGACTATACCCCATGCGGCGATGCGGCAGACCCGCGCCGGGGAGCTTTCGATGTGGAAAGGGGCGGCGGCGGCCAACGCCGCCCGGAACGCCGTCTTTGCGGCCCTCCTGGCCGAGGCCGGGATGACCAGCCCCTTCCAGCCCTTTACAGGCGAGATGGGCTTCTTCCGTCAGCTCCTGGACGGCGAGGTCTTCGACGAGGCGGCCCTCCGGGGTCTGGCCGAGGGTCGGCCGCCACGGCGTATCCTCGACACGTACATTAAGTACTGGCCTGTCGAGTATCATGCCCAGAGCGCCGTGGACGCCGCCCTTCAGCTCCGGCGGGAGCTGGGCGACCCCGCTCGAGTCGCCGCCGTCCACATCGACACCTTCCGGGCGGCTTACGAGATCATCGCCAAGGACCCCGAAAAGTGGGAACCCCGGACGCGTGAGACGGCCGACCACTCCCTGCCGTACATCGTAGCCGTCGCCCTCTTGGACGGACGGGTGACCCGAGAGTCCTTTTCGCCAGAACGGATTTGGGACCCGCGGGTCCGGGACCTCCTGAAACACCGGGTAACGCTTCGGGAGGACCCCGACTTGACAAAGCAGTATCCCGACGGAATTCCGAATCGTATTACGGTCAAGACGTCCGACGGCCGGACCCTCGTCCGGGAGGTCCGGTATCCCCGAGGCCACGCCCGGAATCCGATGACCGACGAAGAGGTCATCGCCAAGTTTCGAGCCAACGTCGCCCTTTACTGGACGGCCGAGCAGGCCGACCGGGTGGCGGACCTCGTCCTCCACCTGGAAGGACTGACCGGCTGGGACGAACTTATGACATGGCTTCGGATATAGGCGATTCGGGCGTTCGGCAGTTTGGCAACTCGGCAGATGGGGAGGGAGCTGAATTCCCGAACCGCCTTAGCGACACCTTGGGGAAATGGCTATGAAAGTGCACTTTCGGATTCGACGATATGACCCGGAAAAGGCGCCCAAGCCTTATTGGCAAGACTTTGAGGTCGAGGTCGAGCCGACCGACCGAGTCCTGGACGGCTTGCACTATATCAAGTGGTACCAAGACGGGACTCTGACCTTTCGACGGTCTTGCGGCCACGGCATCTGCGGGTCCGACGCCATGGTCATCAACGGCCGCAACCGGCTGGCTTGCAAGGCCCTCGTCAAGGAACTGGGGTCCCGGATCGTCGTCGAGCCCCTCCGGGGGTTTCGCGTGATCAAGGACTTGGTCGTCGATATGGAGGGCTTTTTTGCGAAGTACCGAGCCGTGAAGCCCTATTTGATCACGCGTTCGCCGGAGCCTGAAAAGGAGTGGATCCAGTCGCCGGAGGACCGGGCCCGATTTGACGATACGACGAAGTGCATCCTCTGTGCGGCCTGCACGACGGCCTGTCCTTCCTTCTGGGCGAATCGGGACTTCATCGGGCCGGCGGCCATCGTTCAGGCCCATCGTTTCATATTCGACAGCCGGGACGAGGGGGCCGAGGAACGGTTGGCGGTCCTTCACAGCCGAGACGGCGTCTGGCGGTGTCGGACTGTGTTCAATTGCGTGGAGGCCTGTCCTCGGGGCATCGACGTCACCCGGGCCATCGAGGAGGTCAAACGCCTTCTGCTGACGCGGAAGTTGTAGAGTTTGGAGGGAAGCGAAGAGAAGGCGAGAAGAGAGAAGGATGAGAAGGCCAGGGGCATTGTGATCTTCCTTATGCGTCTCTTGTTCCTTCCTTCGGTCTTCTGGCTTCTTCTCTCCTTATCTTCTGACTTCATCCCGTCCCTCGGCCGGCGATCAAGGCCAAGCAGAGGAAAAGGAGGTACAAGAGGGCCGTCCCAAAAAATCGACGGGCAGTCATCCAGGCGGGCCGCCGGGCAAATCGGAGACCGGCGACCGTCAGCCAGAGGCCCAGGACGGCCGCCGCCCCCAGATACAGGGGCCCGGCCATTTCCAAGAAAAAGGGAAGGGTCCCGACCAGACCCAGGCCCGCGGCCGAGGCGGCCAGAAGAGAGGGGACGCGTTCGGGACGACTGGGTAGGAGGACGAACCCGGCTCGGTCGAGGTCGTCCCGGTACATCCAGGCGATGGTCATCAGATGGGGCCACTGCCAGAGCCACAGGAGGGCGAACAGGAGCCATCCCCGGAGGTCGACGGGACCGGCGGCGGCCGACCACCCGATCAGGGGCGGGAGAGCACCGGCGACGGCGCCCGGGACGTTGCACAGCCAGGTGACCCGCTTAAGGGGCGTATAGACAAATACGTAAGTCAACCAAGCGATCAGCGCTAACACGAGAGGCCGGACCCCTACCATCCCCAGGAGGGCTGTCCCCAGGGCCGACAAGCCGACCCCGTAAGCCAAACCCCCGGCCAGAGGGATGCGGCCAGCCGGGAGCGGACGGTAGCGGGTCCGTTCCATCCGAGCGTCGGCATCCCGCTCGATGTACTGGTTCAGGGCACCGGCCCCGGCCGTAATAAGGGCCGTCCCCAGCAGAGTCCCCCAGAATGCCAAGCTTGGGGCTTCGCCCCCGGCCATCCAATAGCCCAGAGCCGTCGTCAGGACGACGAAGGCCGTGATCCCGGCCTTGCCCAGCACGGCCAGGTCCCGTACATACACCCAGAACCGTTCCGTCGCCCGAAGCGTCACGACTTGCATCCCGCCTCGACTCCCCGCAGACGGAGCGCCAGGAAAGTCCCGGCCGCCAGGAGTAACGCACCTGTCATGACATGAAGAGTCGTCGGGAACCAGTGCCGGGTCCACCAGATCAGCCAACCGCCTAACACGATTTGCAGAGCCCAGCCGTACATCAGGAGCCGAGCGGTCCCGGCGATAGCCGGCACGTCTCGAAATCGGCGCAGGGCCGGGATCCCGACGGCATGGATGACGACACCCACGAGCACGGCACCGACCCGATGAATCATGTGGACCCAAATTTTAGGTGCCAAGTAAGGCGCCTGACGAAAGACCTCAGCCGGCGGCCACAGGTGCCCATAGGCCAGGGGAAAATCCGGGACGGCCAGACCGGCCGCCATGTGCCGTACAAGCGCCCCGATAAGGATTTGAAGGTACAAAATCCCGACCAGCCCAAAGGCCCACGGGAACAAACGGCCGCGTCGCCTGGCAGGGACAGGCGTCGCCTCGACCGGGGTCACCGGTGCCAGCTTCATGGCCAGGACGACCATCGCCACCAGGGTCGCCTGGGCCAGGCCCGCATGGGCGATCGACACGGGTCGGGGAAGTTCATACAGGACCGTGACCCCGCCCAGTATGGCCTGCGTCACGAGGAGACCCCAGGTCCCCAGGGCCCAGGGTCGGACCCGGCGGGCCGAGTCTGTCCGCCAGATTCGGACCAGCAAGATCGTCATTAAGACGAAGACGGTCCCCGCTACGACCCGGTGGGTGTATTCAAAGACGACGCCGCCCTCCCAGTGAGGCGGGACAGGCCGACCATACGCTAACGGCCAGTCCGGTATCGACAGGCCCGAGCCCGTCGTCGTCACTAGACTCCCGATGCCGATGAGGACCCACGCGGCGGCCGCTACGAACCATGCAAAGCGTTGAAGCCCCATGTCTTGAGTGCTCAGTGTTCAGGATCCGGTGCTGGATTTCCGGAAGTATGGAATCCACGATGCCTTACACACTGCGTACGACTCTCGGTGGCCCGAGTTCGCCTATTCCTTCATGGCGACGATAAGTTCCCCCAGCCGGGCCATGATTTCCGTATGCCGCCGGTCCATCTCCCTCAAGAATGCCAGGACGTCTTCGTGCTGGCGGGCCATCTGGGCC
>JAUQPV010000123.1 GCA_030550225.1 Acidobacteriota bacterium
GGACAAGGCACTGCAGACCCGTGTCTTCGACGCCGTCAGGACGGGCGGCCCCGGGATGAAGGACGCCGGCATCCCAGTTAGCACTCCGAGTCTGGGGTCTATAGTCTGAGGTCCCTTTTTTCTGGGACCTGGCGACCGGGGTCCTATCTTGCATCCCGCATCTTGCATCTTATATCCTGCACACCCCGTAGGAGCTGGGACGATGTCGAAGCATTCGCCCCTGTACCGGCTCCTCCTCATAGCGACGGGCGTCCTCCTCACGCTTTGGAACCTGGCTTGGCTGGCGCCGGCCTTTTGGTTCGGAGCGCCGGGTCTGCGGGGTGCATGGGCCCGAGGGAGCTACGTGTGCTTCCGGTTTGTCTGCCATCAGCGGCCGGACCGGACGTTCCACATCGATGGCCGCCCCCTGGGCGTGTGTCAGCGGTGTAGCGGCCTCTACACGGGCCTATGGATGGGCTGGCTGGCCGGATGGGCCGCTCCGTGGACCCGCCGACGCGTACGGGTCCTGGGGTATGGGGCCTTGGCCGCTTGGGGGTTCATGGGTATCGAGTGGCTTCTGGGCGTCCTCACGACCTGGAATCACCCCGAGACCCGTTTCCTGACCGGCTTGATCGCCGGTGGGTCGGCCCAGTACGCCCTTCTGGCAGGGTTTGACCGCGTCCTGCGGATAGAAGGCGGGCAGGCAGGAGGATAACGGAGCCGTTCGGTTCAGGGGATGTTCGAGAAGGCCGATTTTGCAAGGAAGTGACGGATTGACAGGGTCGGGGAAAAGGGTTTCCGAGCAAAACCCAAGAAAGCGGCTCCATCCCTCCGTCCGTGAGAAGATGGACGCCGGGATGACGGCCGGGTCACGAACCCCTCTTGCATCCTGTGTCTTGTATCCTGTATCTTGCATCCCGCTCTTCCATCCCTAAGGCGGGAACCCCTGCGTCTCGGAGGTAGGTCCATGAAGATCCGTATCCCCGATTGGCTCGCCCGGCGTCTGCGCAAGTCGGAACCCGTCCTTACGATCGAGTCCCCGGGCCTCTTCGACGACATGCCCGAGGGATTGAAGCAGTTTTTGATTTTTGTTCTGGCATTTCTGACGGTCGGCCTCGTCGTCTTGTTCCTGGCCGCCATGATGACGATGTATTGAGGGGTGTGGGATATGGGATGCCTTCATGGGAAGCCGCCCCGGTGACAGGTGGGAAGGGCAGGGTCGAGGGACAGGCCGCCGTCCCGCTTGGCGCATCCCAGATCAAAGGGCGTCTTGACAGGCGGTCGCTCCGAGCTTAACATGATGTCCGCATCCTGAATATATCGGGTCATAGAGCTTGTGACTCAGCCGTTTCAAACTTTCCGAGTCAATCAACAAATTCGGGCGCGGGAAGTTCGCCTCGTCGATGAACAGGGGCGGCAGATCGGCATCGTGCCCCTGGAACAGGCCTTAGCGATCGCCGAAGAACGGGGCCTTGACCTGGTCGAGATCGCCCCAGAGGCGCGGCCGCCCGTATGCCGTCTGCTGAATTACAGCCAGTGGATCTATCAACGGAAGAAGAAGGAGCGGGAGGCTCGGCGAAAACAGCGGCAGGTCGATATCAAGGAAGTTAAGTTTACGATCCGCATCTCCGGAAACGACTACGAGGTCAAGCGCCGGCAAATCGAGCGCTTCCTGGCCGAGGGCGATAAGGTCAAGGTCACGGTCCGTATGAAGGGCCGGGAGCGAGCCCATCAGGACATCGGGCTTCAGATGATGCGTCGGATCTTGGACAGCTTTGCGGAGGTCGCCCACGTCGAGCGACCCCCCGAACTGGAGGGCCCGAACATCACGGCCGTCTTAAGCCCCCGAGCAAAGTAATCGGTATTAGGTATTGGGTGGTCTTGGAGACCCGACACCCAGCACCTCAAGCCCTCTCAAAAACCTCCTTCCCGTGGGAGAGGGTCAGGTGAAGGTCCCCATGGCAGGCCTTCTCTTGCGGGAAGGGGGGATTTTGGAGAGCGCTTCTTACTTACCCAAAGGGAGGTGACTGCCGTGCCGAAGGCGAAGACGAAACGGGCGGCCGCCAAGCGGTTCCGCATCACCCCGACGGGTAAGGTCATGCATTACCGGGCCTCGCGGAGTCACCTCCTTCGGAAGAAGAGACCCAAGCGGAAGCGTCACCTGCAGCATCCCAAGCTGATGGCCCCCGGCGATGCCCGTCGGGCCCGCCGCATGCTTCAAGCTTCGTGACGGCATGATGACATGGCGACGTAACGGGGTCGCGAAGCGGGGTCGCCGAGGCCCGACGGTTGAAGCGTCACGCCATTCCGCCATCCCGATATCACGAATTTCTGATGAGGCTTTACGATGCCCCGTGTGAAACGTGGTCCCAAACGTCGGTATAAGCGGAAAAAGCTGGCCCGAGAGGCAAAGGGCTTTTGGGGAAAGCGAAAGAACTCGTATCACATGATGCGCATCGCCGTGCTCCGCAAGTGGCTCCACGAGTATGAGGGCCGGCGCCTTCGGAAGCGCCAGCTCCGGCGCCTGTGGCAGGTCCGCATCAACGCGGCCGTGCGTCCCCTGGGGTGGACCTACAGCCAGTTCATGGGCGCCCTTCGGAAGGCCGGGATCGCCGTGAATCGCAAAATGCTGGCCCACCTGGCCGTGACCGATCCACCGGCCTTCGCCGCTATCGTCGAGCAAGCCCGAGCGGCCCTGGCCCCGCCGAGTCCTCCCGCATGACGGTCCGATGGATTGGCGAGAGTTTGAAAGCACCATCGCCCGGTTCCGGGAAGACATCCGTCGCGCCATTCAGGACGCCCGTTCGGAGAGCGACCTACAGGACATCCGAGTCCGCTGTTTCGGGCGCCAACGGGGGTTCTTGCGGGAGCAGTTCAAGCGCATGGCCGACCTGCCGCCCGATCTCCGTCCTCGGGCGGGCCAACTCCTGAACGAGCTGAAGGAGTGGCTGGAGCGCGAGATTGCCGATCGCCAGCGGCGTTTGCAGGAAACCCACTTAGAGGAACGATTAAAACAAGAGCGGATCGACTGGACCCTCCCCGGCACGCCCTACTGGCGGGGCGCCGTCCACCCCATCCAGCAGGTCCGCCAGGCGATCGAAGACATCTTCCTGGAAATGGGTTACGCCGTCGTCAGCGGGCCGGAGATCGAGACGGACTACTACAACTTCGGGGCCCTCAACTTTCCCCCGGACCATCCAGCCCGGGACATGTGGGACACGTTATACATTCACGGCGAATGGCTCCTGCGGACCCACACCTCGCCCGTCCAGATCCGCGTCATGCAACGTTACCGACCCCCGATTCGGGTCATCGTCCCGGGCAAGGTCTACCGACATGACGAGCCCGACGCCACGCATGCCCCCGTCTTCCACCAAATCGAAGGCTTGGTCGTCGACCGGGGGATTCGCTTTTCCGACCTGCGGGGCACGCTGGCCTACTTTCTGCAACGTCTGTTTGGACCGGCCTGCAAGATGCGGTTCCGGCCCAGCTACTTCCCGTTCACCGAGCCGAGTGCCGAGGTCGACATGTCGTGTCTCCTCTGCGGGGGCCGGGGCTGTGGGGCTTGCAAGCAATCGGGATGGCTGGAGGTCCTGGGGGCCGGCATGGTCCATCCCAACGTCTTACGGGAGGTCCGTATCGACCCCGAGGTATACTCGGGCTTTGCTTTCGGCCTGGGGATCGAGCGACTGGCCATGTTGATGTTCCGGATCCCTGACATTCGGCTGTTCCTTCAGGGTGACGTCCGCTTCCTGGAGCAATTCCGGGTAGACACGTGGGCCTTCCGGGACGACGTGACGTCCTGACGTCGTCCCGACATCAGGATTCACTGCCACAAGTCCCCAAAGTGGCGGGTTAATAGGGTCTTCATGTCGACGAAGTGGAAGAGGCCATATCTCGTATGGAGTTCGTACGGGCAGAAGGGGACGTCCGCCTGACGGACGACCTTCTGGATGTCGTCCCGCCCGAAGGAGGGGAAAAGCTCGCCGACCGGGAAGGCGACGAGGACTTCGCTCTCCATATAAGTGATAAAGGTTCCCGTGATATCCCCCTGGACGTCGCCTAAGGGTTCCCGCAGGTCGATGACCGGGACGACCCATCGGTCGAGACGGCAGATCCCTCGCAGGGTCGGCTGACTCCACGGGACCCGATAGACGGCCGGCCGGTCCAAGATGCGGTAGACCCGCTGGAGGTCGATGGCGTAGCGACGAGGTGAGTACCGGTACTGAAAGCCCATCAGCCTCATGGGGACGCCTCCGCGGGGACCTGATCTGTCCAGACCTGTAGGAGGGTCGGCAGGTAGACGACATAGACGGGCACCTCGTCCCGAAAGTACAGGTGCGTGACCCACGGGATGCCCCGGTCCAGCCAGCCGCGGGGGATCGGATGCAAGTCGCTTTCGGCGACCTCGTCGATGCCGTCGACCCGACCGACCTGCCATCCGAGATGGACGTCCTGGGAGGCGAGAAGGACGACCGTCTCGCCGGCCTCGGGCACCGGCCCCAGGTGGTCGGCCCGAAGCCACCGGGTGCCGCCCCAGACGTAGGCCGTCGGCAGGGCCGTCACGTCGCTCACCGAGACGACCCGATGGACCCACGTCAGGTCCACGGCCAAGACATAGTCGGCGACACGAAAGCGGAGATACTTCACAGGACGGCCTCGACCAGCTTCGAGTAAGGGACGTCCCCGACCAGCACGCCCTGAAGGGTGCGGTACAGACGCCGCCATCGGGTCCCGGCCAGCATGGCCCGTAGGAACCAGGGTCGATAGAACCACCGCCGCCATCGGGCGGCCGACCGCCACTCGGGCCATCGCGTCCGCTCGAGCCACGTCGCCCACGCCGAGGGGAACGTCTCCCGGAGGATGCACTCGGCCAGGACGTGCCCGGCCTGGACGGCGAAGAAGATGCCCTCCCGCGTGATGGGGTCCACAAACCCGCTGGCGTCCCCGACGCGGGCCCACCGGTCGCCCCATAGGGGGAACCACGGACGGGCCATCGTCGGGGACGGGATCAGGTAGCCGTAGCGTTGCATCGCCGAACCGGGGTCCCATCCCAGGCGGGCGGCCCATACGTCCAAGCGCCGAAACAGATGACCGGTCTGACCCGGTAAGGCGTCGCACAGTCCGACCGACGTGGCGTCGACCCGGGGAAAGACCCAGGCGTAGCCATCCCAGCCGCTCCAGAACTGAATCCGAATGACCTCATCCGTCCCCGGGATCAGGTAACCCACCGTGCGGGTCCAGTCGGCGGCCGCCGTAAAGTGGCCCCATCGTTTCCGACTGAGCCCATATACGCCATCGGCCAGGACCAACCATCGGGCCCGGAGGACCATTAGAGACGGCCGTTCGGCCGTTCGGGAATTCGGGAACTCGGCCGTTCGGCCGTTCGACCCATGGGGAGACCGGCAGTCCTCAGGTCGATCACCGTCCAGGCGGGCATCCCGAATGCGGTCTATCTGCTTATCTGCCGAACTGCCTATCTGTCGGTTAACTTCTTCCCCGCTTTCGTCCGATTCAGCGTATACATGCCACTGACCGTGCCGGTCCTCGACGTCCCGGGCCCGGTACGGGAGGAAGACACCGCCAGCGGCGGTAAACCGCTCCAGGAGCCGAGCCCCCAGTTCCCGACGAGACAAGATGCTCAAGGGCTTCGGGAGCTCGACCTCGACGGGGCGGCCGTCGTCCAATCGGAGGACGACCCGGTCGACGTCCCGACGGGTCGTGAAGGCCGCCTTATCCACGGGGAGCCAGTCCCAGACACGAGGCGTCAGACCACCCCCGCAGGGCTTCTCGAAAGGGACCCGGGGGTCGAGGACGGCCACGGACCAGCCGGCCTCCGCCAGCCGGATGCCTACCGTCAGACCCGCCGGCCCGGCCCCGACGACGATGACATCTACCTGCATCGTTTTACCAATCCGGCAATGGCTGACGCAGGGCCTCGGGATGGACAATCAGATAAGCCGGGACCGGGACGTCAGGAAGCCCTCGGGTGAACCGAACGGCGACATAACCTGCCGAAAAGGCTCGCGTCATGACCTCTCGGAAGGTCTTCTGCCATAGGTCCCGGTATGCGCGGGCCGCCTCCCAATCCTCCGGGTATGCGTCGGCCGGGGGGACCGGTGTCCAGAATATCTCCGGCCACGGCGTCGCCGGCACGTCCAGGGGATAGGGTCGCCCGTCTTGCCATATCAGGTCCGGCACACGGGGATAGGCTTCCTCCAGAGGCCCCGACCACAGGTCATCCCGTTCGACGATGACCCACCACTCGGCCACGAGGCGGTCCGTCGGCAATTGCCAGTGAAGACGGCTGGTCGTCACCCCGTACACGTTAGGCTCGTACAGGCGAGCGACCACGCCGAGCTTTTCGAAATTGAAGTAGGCATTTTTCACTTCCAGAGGGTCAAAAGTCCAGGCAATTAAGTCGTAACCATGCGTCTGGGCGAAGGCCCTTTGACGGAACTTCAGCGTGGCGCCGATGCCCGTACCCTGGTAAGCCGGGTCGACGGCCAGCATGTGGGACCACTGGAGCCAGCGGTGGAGACCTCGCGCGGGGAGACTGTAGACGAAACCGATGAGGCGATCCCCGTCGAAGGCCCCGTGCAGAAAGCCGCCGTACTTTCCGGTGATCAGCAAGATAGGGAGCGGGACGACGTCGACCGGGTCGAATCCCCAGACCCGGATCTGGAGGTCGATGCAAGCCTGCAAATCGTCCAACGAGATGAGGTCCCGGTATGTAATCATGACGGGTCTGGTGCAGACGGGACGTCTGCGCTCCCACAGGCCGGAGGCCTGCATTCCCGCAGACGGGACGTCTGCGCTCCCACAGGCCAGAGGCCTGCGCTCCTATCTCCCTACCTCACGTCGCCCCCATCCTGGGGAGCGGGCACAAGGCCTGCCCCTGCTTCCCTACCTCCCTCTATTCCCGCCGTCACGTTCCATCCCTATCCAGGCCGAATTAAGGCCGACGTCGGTCGTCCGACCGGTCATCCCGAAGTAGCCACGGCGGCACGGCCGATTCCATCGAAGCGGGGCGGACGGCGTAAGCGGCCGCCTCAGGGGCCAGCAGTCGAAGGAGCCCCTCATAGGCCTCCTTCGAAAACACGAACGAGTAGCCCACGGCGCCTTGGCCCGCCGGGTATCCGCCCTTCTCCCCCGTGATGAAGGGCCGTAGGTCGATCAGCGGTATCTTCTGGGTCAGCCCCCGGTTGAGGAACCGAATGATCTCGTTGGCCAAGACGGCGTGGCCCAGGGGCGTCGGGTGAAGGCCGTCCAGGCTGATGAGGCCGCCCGTCAGGAAGTCCAGCCGTAGGTCGATCCCGCCTATGTTATAGCCTTCTTGAGCGATTAGGTTGAATAGCGTATGGAAGTCAAACAACTCGTAGCCGGCCCCC
>JAUQPV010000124.1 GCA_030550225.1 Acidobacteriota bacterium
GAGAGGGTTTTGAGACGAGTTCAAAATTGGCACTATTGGTAGCCCCGGTGCCCGGGCCGCTCAACCGGTGAGCCAGCGTTGGAAACGGGGGCTGAGGAAGAGGATGAGGTAGACCCAGTTGACCAAAAACAGCAGGACGATGGTCCAGGCCGAGACCCGCAAGCGCCGAAGGGCCGTCGGGAGCCACTGACGCCCGGTCGTTCCCCAAACGACCAGGTCGGCCAGGGTCGCCGCCGTCGAGGCGGCGACCGTCAGCATGATGAGGGGTTGATACCGGAGGGCCTCCAAGAGGTCGCCCCGGGCGAGGGCCTGGAAGGCCCGGGTCGTCCCGCAGGTGGCGCAGGGAATCCCCGTCAGGGTATAGAGGACGCAGACCGGCAGGGGCACGGGGACGCGACCCCACAGGACGTAGGCAACCCCGAAGCCGGCCGTGAGGAGGGCCGCCGCCAGAGTCACCAGGGCAGGCCACGTCACTTCGTAAGGAAAGCGTGACGGAGTGATGACGTGACGACGGGATGAATGAACGGAGTCGGCTTGCATCGAGTCCCTGGACCGAATCGGGAATTGCGCATTGCGGATTTCGGATTGCGAATTGAGGCCCCAAGCCCCTGAGCGTTTATCACTTTCTTCCCTCCACTCCGCCACCTCATCCGGCGAATGGTGCCCATCTGCCGAATTCCCGAACGGCCGAATGGCCGGACGGCCCTACGGTGGCGTCAGGGGTACGCTGAGGACGCTACAGTTCTGGCCCGAGTCGCAGACCCGGACTTGCACAGAGGGCCAGAGGCTGGGATTCCCGGAGAGTCGGAGTTCCAGCGTCTCTTGACGGCTGTCCAAGATTTGATCCACGGGGAACAGGGGCGCCCATTCATCGGGCTGAAGGGCGTACTCGGCCCGGGCGATGGGGCTCAGGTCGTCCTGAGCCTGGACCTGGATGAGCCAGCCGCCGGTCGCCTTCTCTCGCTTCAGGAGACTCAGCCGGGGCGGCGTGTGGTCGACCAGGAACAGGGGCGTGACGGTCTCAGTCCGGAGGCCCTGGCCGGGGGCGTTGGCCGTCTCGTCGGAGGCGACGATCCGCAAGCGGTACCACCCGTCGGGCAAGCTCGTCGTGTCAAAGGCAAAAATGGAAGACTCGAGGCCGCTCTTCAGGATCGTCCAAGTCGTCTGGTCGGTCCGCTGGATGTAGACGTCGTACTTCAGGTCATCGCCGTCCGGGTCGGTAGCCTGCCAGACGACGGTCTGCATCCCCCACTTGTACTGTTCCTGACCGGGCATGTAGGCCGGACTTGTC
Source organism: Acidobacteriota bacterium (assembly GCA_030550225.1). GTDB lineage: Bacteria > Acidobacteriota > HRBIN11 > HRBIN11 > HRBIN11 > HRBIN11. Next base: position 1,292 of record JAUQPV010000124.1, read on the forward strand.
GGGACGGCGCCGGGGGATCGAGTCGGTCCGCCGCCGGTCGCCGGCGGGTTGGCGCTCTCGAGAGGCGGTTCCGGCGGCCGTGTATCGAGGGTCGAGCGGGGCGCCCCGGCGATACGGGCGGCCGGCTGGGGCTGGGGGACTTCCCGGTACACGCTCCCGGGCGGCAGGACCCGGACGTCCGTGAACTTAGGCGGCTGATTTTGAGGCAGGAAGGTGACCCGGACTTCCTGAAGGCGGGGGCTATCCTGGAAGCTACCCCGAAGCGTGCACCGGTACTGAAAGTACCGGCTCGGGGGCAGGTCCAGACGACTTTCGGACCCGAGGGGACCCTGCCAGTCCGTCCAGGTGGCGTCGGGTCGGCGAGTATTGCCGGCCCGGGCCCAGCACTCGATGGCGCGGTTCGATCGCACGGTCCCCCGCCACTGAAGGGTACCCCACCGGGCCATCGAGCCGGCGTCCTTCACAGGCGACGTGTAGGTCCCCTCCTGGGGGCTCCGGCCGGCGGCCCGATACAGACGGGCCGGATTGCTCGTGGCGGCCCAGAGGCTGTCGCCCTGCACGACAAGACGGACGACCTGCTCTTCCTGAAAGGACGATTGATAGCGGACGCGTCGCTGGGCGTCGATAGAGATCACGCGAGCCGGACTGCCGACGGCGACCCACAGTTCGTCCTGAAAGGGAACGATGTCATAAAGCCAGTAGTCTCGAGTCGTCCACAAGGGGAAGAGGCGCAGGCTGTTGTCCATCGCCCAGACGGCCCCGCCTCGGAAACCGGCCTCCAGGCTGAGGGGGAAGGTGACAGGCGGGGCCCGGCGGGCCGGGGCCTGTTCTTCCTCCGACGGCTGGGGCGCTCGTTGGACCGTCTCGGGAGCGTGGGCCGTGACCGTGACCTCGTCGCTTCCCGAGGTGACGGTCGTCGGGGGTTGCGTCGGCGGGATCGCCGAAGGCGGGGTCGGACCCGGCGGGAGGGTTTGGACGGGCGTGCCGATGGTTGCCAGGGTGAGGGTCCAGCCGGCCGACTTCAGGCCGCCCGTGATAGCGGCTATCTCGGCCCGCTCGGCCGGATAGACGGCGACGGCCTTTTCATTTCCGTCCAAGCGGTAGATGTTCCCCAAGCCGGCCGCCCCGACGTAAAGGCCCGCGTCATCGGCCCAAAGACGCACGAGGTTCTGGTCCTCCGTATCCAAGACCTGGACGGCTTTGCCGTCGGCGCCGATGCGGTACAGACGGCCCCGGTCACCGGTCGCCACGTAGAGATTCCCCCGCCACACGATCAGGTCCCAGATGTAAGCCTCCTGGGAATCCCACGCCCGTTCGACAGCCCGCTTCGTCGGGGACCACCGGTACAGGCGGCCGCCCGGGTTGGCACCGACGTAAAGGTCCCCCCTCCAAACGACGAGGGTCTGGGCCTCGGGTTCATCGAGGTCGAGGATTTTCTCGACCTTCAGGGTCTGGGTATCGACGGCGTAGACCCGGCCGTTGTGGCCCGTGGCCACATAGAGGGTCGAGCCCTCCAGCCACGTATCCCAGACGACGGCCTCGTTGAGGTCGGCGACCCGCTCAAAGCGCAAGGCCAGACGGACCTCCCCGTCGCTGGAGACCAGGACGCCGTCCAACTCGCCGGCCGAGAAGTCGTCCTGGCGGGTATCGACCCAGACCTTCGGTCGGGCCGCCATCAGGTTAAGGGGGAGTAGGCTAAGAAAGACGGTCCATGCAAGTAAAAAAATTGCGGATTGCGGATTGCGCATTGCGCATTTGGAAATTGGGGGAGGCCATCGCATGGTCTTAATCGTCTCCGCCGGAGGATGTCGGTCGTGCGGCCGGCCGGGGCTGGGTCGGCGCCCGGACGACGATGGGAAATCGCTCGAGGCCCTCGACGATGTAAGGCACGTCGACCCGCTGGTCCAAGACGATCTCGTAGGGGACCGTCGCGACCCGGCCCTGGGTGCCCCGGGACTGAAGCTGACTGTAGACTTGGAGGGGCAGATTCCGCAGGAGCTGGGTCCCGCTGATGACCGTCGGGTTCAATCGTAATAGACGGACATAAAGGCCGTCGTTGGGCCGTAACTGTCGAAGCATGTTCAAGATGTCGCTTAAGTTGGAAAATTCCAGGAACCGGTACAGGCCCGCTGCGTCGAGCTGATTGAGCGTCTGGGCGCCGCCGACATACAGCCAGTATGTCCCAGGCGCCAACTCGTCCGGCAGGCGAACGGTCGCCGCCTGAACGATGGGCTCGGCCTGGCGGGGGACGACAGTCATCCGCAAGGGGAGTTCATCGCCCGGCGCCAGGTCTTGGGACAGGAGACGGACCTCCGTCAGACGGGCCTGAATAGACCGACGGGACTGCTGGAGGGTGATCTCGATGGAGGGGATGCGGACGCTCTCGAAGGGGTTGTTCCAGACGAAGGCCAGGAGACCGGCGATGAATTGAGGGACCTGCTGGGTCGTCGCCGACATGCCGGCGAAGACGTTCCGGACCTCGAGGGGCCGTCCGCCGTCCAGGCTGAGCTTCATCTGGAGTCGCACGTGGCCGTCATGGACGCCCAGGGGCGACAGGAGGAGGTTGACCATCGAGAGCTGACCGACCAGGAAGGGGGCGATCCAGGGGTGCCGGATCGTTTCATACCGGAAGGTCTGGGACTGGCTTTCGTTCTGGACCGTGACCTGGACCCGCGTCCCGTCCGGGAGGGGTCCGACCCGACCTCCGACGCCCGTCCAGACGTCCACGTCTAAGACACCCAAGGGCCGGTCCAACTCAGCGATGACGTGGGAGCTCTGATAGCTGGGTAGGACGGTGACCACGCGGGCCCGGTAGAGGGGGAAGTCGATCCGGCCCAGGTTCAGCATCTGGTGACCGAAGGCATAAATGCGGTCCCGTTCGACGGCCGTCAGCGTGCCGATGTACGCCAGTTGGAGGTCACCCGTCACCAGGGGAATGGCGATGCTCGTGCCCGGCGTCAGGGGTTCGTCCAGGGTCAGCGCGACGTCCTTCCGGGCAGGGTCGGGCCCGGCGAGGCTCCCCGTGACAGACAGGCCGAGGGCCTGTCGCCACACGGGGTCCCCGGCCCAGATGCCGGGCAATGGGGTCCACCCGTGGACAGCGGTCTCCGAGGTCCCCTGGAAAAGCTGTCGGACCTGGTCCTGATACTGCCGGTACCAGAGGTCCAGGGCTTCGCCCTGCAGGAGCAAGGCAGTCCGGAGGTCCGACCACCGGACGTCGGCCGTCGGGGTCGGGACCGGCGAGCCGGGCAGGCTCAGGGCTGTCGTCTGAAGTTTCTGCATGGAGGCGAAGGGGACGACGCCAGCGATGGGCTCCTTCGAGAAGGCCCAGGCATAGGCCACGGCGCCCAAGAGGCGGCCTTGGATGTAAACGGGACTCCCGCTCATGCCGGCGAAGACACCCGCGTTCGCCAACTCGGGGGCGTCGATCTTCACGATGATGACGTCCAGGCCCGGTAGGACGTTCGAGAGACGGCCTAAGACCTCGACGTCAAAGCGGATCGTCCGGTTGCCCCCGACGGTCGTATGGCCCTCCCCACGCATGCCGGGCCGGATGTCTTCGACGGGCCAGTAGTCCATCGCATAGGGCGTCGGCGGATTCCATACCCCGACGGCCAGCAGGGTCAGGCCGGCCAAGCTACCGACCCGAAGGTACCGACACCCCTGGACCAGGGCCAGGAGCAAGGCGGCCCCGACGGCGTCGGCCGTCCAGTCGAAGAAGGACATCGACCGATAGGGGACCCACGCTTGCAAGACCTCCGTCAGGGCGCCGACCGTCCCGGCGGCGACCCAGGCCCACCCGGCCGCGCGGGCCTGAGGCCAGTGCCGGCGGACCCACCGGAGGGCCGTCCAGGCGACCCACCCATACAAGAGGGCATGGTAGAACTTATCTTCGGCCGGCACGTGCAGGGGCTGAGGCTGAACCGGGAGGACCGCCAGCGCTATCGTCCCGACGACCGTCGCCCACCAGACGCCATCGATTCGGACCCACGTCCAATCCCACCGACCCATAGGACTATCCCGATCCCCCCAAAAAGTACATGATCCACGCTACGATCAGGGCACCGACGACCATGAGGACCCATACCTTCAGGAAGAACCGAATCTGGTCACGGGGCTCGTCCTTAAAGTATAGGGCCAACAGAATAGAGGTGCACAGGGCGAACACCAACATATTCAAGAAGTGACTACGCCACATCGGAAGACGTCTCCGGGTCGGAAGGCGTCGGCCGAGGCCGGAACATCCGGTCATACACTTTCAGCACGAGCAAGATGTTCAACAGGCCCGACGAGATGGCAAAGGTATAGCCCTTTTCCGCCCAGGCGTGCACGATGTCCCCTTGCCCAAAGTTCGACCGCTCGGCCAGCCGCCGCAGGGGACTGTCCGGCCAGGTCTCCATCTGGGGGACCCACCAGAGGGCCAACCAGTAAGCCAGGCCGTTGCCCATCTGGGCCGCTTTCTCCAGGGCCGACCGGATGGGCGCCTCGGGGTCAAACCGATGAAGGGGACTGCCCATGAAGAGACCATAGAAGAACATGAAATGAACCGTGACAAACACGACGAGGGCCTGGACCCGACGGCCGAGGACCCAGTGGGCGCTTCCCGGGATCAGCCACCCGAGTAAGAGAATGCCCGCCCGCCGGGCCGTCCGTCCCATCGCCGACAGCGTCTCGACTCGATGCATCGCCGATTCCCACATGCAGGATAACGTCCACGGATACAAGATGCAGGACAGAAGGTCTCGGGCGTGTCAGGCGTCAGGTCCCAGGCGAAACCTCTTCAGCCCGGCACCTGGACTGGAACTCGGGGCCTTCACACCTGTCCCGCTCCAGCGGCCCGCAGGAGCTCCCGGGCGATGATGATCCGTTGAATTTCCGACGTACCCTCATAGATGGTCGTCACCCGGGCGTCCCGGAAGTACCGCTCCAGGGGATACTCCCGAGAATATCCGTATCCACCAAATATCTGCAAGGCCTGATAGGTGACCCGCTGACACATCTCGGAGGCCCACAGCTTCGCCATCGAGGCGGCCGCCGTAAAGGGCCGGCCCCGATCCCGGAGCCAGGCCGCCCGATGCGTCAGCAGGCGAGCCGCCTCGATGGAAGTTATCATATCGGCCAGCATGAACTGAATGGCCTGGTGTTCAGCCAAAAAGGCTCCGAAGGTTCGCCGCTGGGTCGCATACCGGAGGGCCTGCTCGTAAGCCCCCTGAGCGATCCCGACGGCCTGCGCCGCCACGCTGATGCGACTGGCACTCAGATGTTCTAAGGCGATCCGGAGGCCCTGACCCTCGGCCCCCAAACGGTTCTCGACCGGGACCTCGCAGTCCTCCAGGTAGACCGGGTTGGTGACCGAACTGTGGAGGCCCAGCTTGGCCTCGTTGCGGCCGACGGTCACGCCGGGCCACGTCGTCTCCACGATGAAGGAACTGATCCCCCGCTTGCCGGCGGCCGGGTCCGTCACGGCCTGCACGACGAGGACTCGGGCTTTCTCGGCGTTGGTGACCCATACCTTAATGCCGTTCAGGACATACCGGTCGCCCTTCCGGACGGCCCGGGTCTGGACGCCGGCGGCGTCGGAACCCGTGTTCGGTTCCGTCTGGGCAAAGGCCCCGAACCACTCGCCCCGGGCCATCGCCGGGAGATAGCGGGCCCGGGCCTCGGGGGTCCCGTACTGAACGATCATGGGACACACGAGGCCCACGTGGACGCCGACCGTGATAGCGACGGAGGCCGAAATGCGGGCCATCTCCTCGACGGCGATGACCTGGCCGAGGGCGTCCAAGGGGGTGCCCCCGTACGCTTCGGGGATCGACGCCCCCAGAAGACCCAACTCACCGAGACGGCGGAAGACCTCGTCGGGAAAGTAGCCCGCCCGGTCCCACCGGTCCACGTGGGGGGCGACCTCCGACTCCATGAAGGCCCGAACCGTATCCCGAAGCAGGTGATGCTCTTCTGTGTACGCAAACTCCATGAGCTACCCCTTAGCCCGTCGGATAGGTACCCCGACGGAGACGGGCCTCCAAGAGGGGCCGGAGCCGATC
>JAUQPV010000125.1 GCA_030550225.1 Acidobacteriota bacterium
CTCGCTCATGGGACCAGGGGGGATGACCCATGAGCCCACCCGCCCATCTGCCGACCTGCCCACTTGCCCGAACTGCCGAGTTGCTGAATTGCCTATGGACCCCCTGCCCATCTGCCCAGGATGATTTACGACACCCTGGTAAGGGCTGTGCCTGTGGTCTACAGGAGGACAGGGATGAGCCGCATCCAGGCGTTTCTATTTGCGGGCTTTACGATACTCCTCGTCGTCGTGGCCGTTTGGGCCTTTCGCAAGCCTTGGCTCCCAGACCTGGCGGCCGACCGGGCGGCCATCGACGCCCGGATTTATTTGACGATGACCGTGACGGGGATCGCCTTCATCTTGACCCAGGTGCTCCTGGCCGTATTCATCTGGCGGTTCCGGGCCCGGGAAGGCCAGACGGCCGCTTACTGGCATGACAATCCCCGCCTGGAGTTCACGTGGACGGCCGTAACGGCCGGCGTGATGACGATCCTGGTCTTGGGCGCCCTGCGTCTGTGGGCTCAGGTCTATTCGCCACCCCCGGCCGACGCCCTGCTCGTCGAGGTCACGGGCCAGCAGTTTGCCTGGAACGTCCGGTATCCCGGGCCGGACGGCGTGCTCGGGCGGACGGACCCCCGGCGGATCACGGTCGACAATCCCCTGGGGATCGACGACCAGGACCCCCGGAGCGCCGACGACATCTTTCTCGTAAACCAGTTGTACCTGCCGGTCGGGCGGCCGGTTCGCCTGCGGATTCGCTCGAAGGATGTGATCCACAGCTTCTTCCTGCCGAACTTTCGGGTCAAGCAGGACGCCGTCCCGGGGATGACCATCGACATCTGGTTTACGCCGACCCAGACGGGGACCTTTGAGTTGGCTTGCGCCGAGCACTGCGGCTTGGGTCACTATCGGATGCGAGGGTTCGTAGTCGTCCAGACACCCGAGGAGTTCGCCGAGACTCTGGCGAGCCTGCCACCCTGGAGCGGCCAGTGACAAAGGAATTGGCAATTCGGCATAGATAAAGGGGGCGGGGAGATCATCCGGACTACCGTCCAGGCCGGTATATCTGGCCACGGCCGGAATCCCCCGACGGCCCAATGTCCGAGTTTCCGAATGGCCGGACTGCCGAACTCCCGGATTCCCGAATCGGAGAGGCGACGATGCATCACGGGCATGAGGGGAACCACGAGGCGCCGCAGAGTTTCCTCCGGCGCTACATCTTCAGCCTGGACCACAAGGTCATCGGGATTCAGTACTACCTGACGGCCTTGTTCATGATGCTGGTGGCGGGCCTCCTGGCGATGTTGATCCGCATCCAACTGGCGTGGCCCCAGGCGGCCCAGCCGTGGCTTCACAAGATCCTGCCGGGCCTGTACGACCCGAATGGTATCATGCGGCCCGAGTACTATCCGATGCTGTTCACGATGCACGGGACGCTGATGGTCTTCTTCGTCATGTCGACGGCACCCGTCAGCGGCTTCGGCAACTTCCTAATCCCCCTTCAGATCGGGGCTCGGGACATGGCCTTTCCGTTCCTGAACATGATGTCCTACTGGACGTTCTTCGTGGGTTGCCTCGTGATGCTGGCTTCCTTCTTTGTCGCCGGTGGGGCGGCCGCCGCCGGCTGGACGGCCTATCCGCCCCTGAGCGCCCTGCGGGAGGCCATCCCCGGCTCCCAGTGGGGGCAGACGCTGTGGATCGTCGGGATGGTCTTCTTCATCGCTTCCTTCACGATGGGCGGCCTGAACTTCGTGACGACGATCCTGAACTTACGGACCCGCGGGATGTCGATGTTTCGTCTGCCCCTAACGATCTGGGCGATGTTCTGCGTGGCCGTCCTGGGCTTGTTGTCCTTCCCGGCCCTGACGGCCGGTGCCATCATGCTCCTCTTTGATCGGCACTTCGGGACCAGCTTCTTCGTGCCGTCAGGGATCGTCATCGCCGACAAGCTGACTTCCCATCAGGGCGGCTCGCCCTTGCTCTGGCAGCACCTATTCTGGTTCCTGGGGCACCCGGAAGTTTACATCCTCATGCTTCCGGCGATGGGCTTCGCCTCGGACATCATCTCGGTGTTTGCCCGCAAGCCCATCTTCAGCTACCGGGCGATGGTGTACGCCATTCTGGCCATCTCGACCCTCAGCTTTCTGGTCTGGGGTCACCACATGTTTGTCAGTGGGATGAGCCCCTACTTAGGGATGGCCTTTGCGATTTTCACGCTCCTTATCGCCGTGCCCTCGGCCGTCAAGGTCTTCAACTGGCTGGCGACCCTGTGGCGGGCGAAGATCCACTTCACGACGCCGATGCTGTTTGCGCTGGGCATCGTGTCCCTGTTCATCAGCGGCGGCCTGAGCGGCATCTGGCTCGGTCAGGCGCCCATCGACATCCAGGTCCACGACACGTACTTCGTCGTGGCGCACTTCCACCTGATCATGGCGGGGGCGGCCCTCTTTGGGGTCTTTGCGGCGACGTACTACTGGTTCCCCAAGATGTTTGGCCGGATGATGAACGAGACGCTCGGGAAGCTTCACTTCTGGCTGACCTTCGTGACATACTACCTGACCTTCTTCCCGATGCACTTCCTGGGTCTCCGAGGGATGATGCGGCGGATCTACGACCCGACGCAATACGACCTGTTCAAGCCCCTTCAGCCCATTAACGAGCTCATCAGCATCAGCGCCTTCGTCCTGGGAGCGGCGCAGTTAATCTTCGTGTTTAACTTTGTATGGAGCATCTTCCGGGGGAAGAAGGCCGACCGCAATCCCTGGCGGGCCAACACGCTCGAATGGACGACCGAATCGCCGGCGCCCCACGGCAACTGGCGGGGTCCTCTGCCGGTCGTCTACCGGGGGCCGTATGAGTACAGCGTCCCGGGTGCCGTCGAGGACTACATCCCGCAACACGTGGCGCCCGCCGAGGTGAAGACCGTCGGGACGAGGTAACGCGGGGGCGGGATGATGTAAGATGGATGGAGGTATTGGGTGTTGGGGCCTGGGTGTTTAAGGGTGTGAGAGAAACCTGATCCCTAAACACTCAACGCCTCCCACCTCGCCTTACTGCCTTATTGCCTTACCGAGACATCAGGGCATGGTACGCAAGACGGAACCGCAGGGTTCGGGACCCGGCATCGTCGATTCGTGGCACGGCGGGGGCGGCGGAGAGAATCCGCCGGAGCCCGGGGCCGGGGGCGGTGCGCTCCCCGTCCACACGAAGCAAATCGGCCTGTGGGCCCTGTTGGTAACGATCTCGATGCTGTTTGCCGGTTTTACCAGTGCCTACCTGGTCCGTCGGGCCGCCGGGGGGTGGACCCCGATCCCGCTACCCCCCGTTCTGTGGCTGAACACCTTTATCCTGCTCGTCAGTAGTGCTACGATGGAAGGGGCCCGTCGGGCTCTTCGGTCGTGGAGCCTGGGCGCCCTAAAGCGGTGGCTTTCGGTCACGATGGTCCTGGGCGTGGTGTTCCTGGGCGGCCAAGTCCTGGCCTGGCAGGATTTAGCGCGGCGGGGGATCTTCCTGCCCACGAATCCCCACAGCTCCTTTTTCTATCTCCTGACGGCCGTCCACGGGCTTCACTTGCTGGGGGGTCTGATCGCTTTGGGCGTCGTCCTGGTCCGGGCTTGGCAAGAGCGGTATACGCCCTACCATCCGGCCGTCGGCCTATGCGCAACGTACTGGCATTTTGTGGACCTCTTGTGGGTCTACCTGTTCATACTCTTGTTTGTCGTATAACAGAGCCCTTCGGTTCGTGAAAACCCATATGGATTCGGCTTTTCCGACTCTTCGGCGGACAATTTTTAGGCTAAGGGCAAAGAGCCAATGGCCAAGAGTATCGACTTTATGCTCTATGTTCTTTGCTTTATCGGCCGACCGGCTCATCGGCCGTCGGCTTGAAAAATCGTGTTTCCCGGCCGGTAGGAAAAGGCCGTCCTGACGCCATTCTCCCGGGCCGAACGGCCCTGTTAGATCATAGCCCGTCACCTCGACATGACTTCTGAGGAGGCTTCTATGACGGAGAGCCACGCTGTGGAAATGACGGCTGAATCCGTATGGGGCGGGGGTGTCTCCCCCTTCGGGGTCAGCTGGCGAAAGCTGATGATGTGGATCTTCATCATTACCGACGGCCTGCTCTTTGCAGGTCTGTTGGCCGGCTACGGCTTCCTGCGGCTGGCCAGCCCCCGCTGGCCGGACCAGGCCGAGGTCTTCTACATCCCCTTCATCGCCTTCATGACGTTCGTCCTCATCACGAGCAGTGCGACGATGGGGACGGCCGTCGGGGCGGCCCGGCACGGGGACCGGCGGTGGATCGTCCGGGGTCTGGCCCTGACGATCCTGGGGGGCCTGACCTTTCTGGGTTGCCAGGCCTATGAGTGGACCCACTTGATCCACGAGGGGGCCCGTCTGTATACCAATCCTTGGGGCGTTCCCCACTTTACGGCGTGCTTCTTTGTCCTGACGGGCTTTCACGGGTCGCACGTCCTGTCCGGGGTCATCATCCTGACGGTCACGTTGATCCGAACGCTCCTTGGAAAGGCGACCCCCGAGGGCGTCGAGATCGCCGGCTTGTACTGGCACTTCGTCGACCTTGTGTGGGTCTTCATCTTTACCCTATTTTATCTCCTGTAAGGGGAGGCGTGAGGATGGCCGAGAAGGAACACGCTCACGGCGGATATCGGCTCTATTGGGTCACCTGGCTGTGGCTCCTCATCCTGACGATCTTTATGATCGGGTTCGAGGTCTTGCACCTGCCCCGACTCTTCCTGGTCCTGGCCCTGGTCGTCTTCATGCTGACGAAGGCCGCCTTCATCGCCGGCAACTTCATGCACTTGCGGTTCGAACGCCTGAACCTCATCGTGATGGTCGTCGTCGGTCTTTTGATCACGGGCGCTGTCCTGTTTGTCCTCATCTATCCGGATGGACTGAGGGTCCTCCAGCTTTCGAAGGCTTCTTAGAGCGCTCCCGACTTCGCCCCCTCTCTCTGCGGAGAGGGGGCGGGAAGAGTACGATGGACCGGGGCGAAAATGTTTCGCCCTGAGTGGGATGGTGTGCGGATGGGACATCGCGATAGAGTCCAGGGGAGAGGGCCGATGAAACGGAAACGGTGGCTGGCGGTCGGACTCGTGTTCGTCGGCCTCCTCGGGCTGACGGCGTCGGCATGGTCCCAATGTGCTATGTGCCGGACCGGCCTGACCCAGTCGCCGGAGGGTCAGAAGATGGCTCGGGGCTTTAATCAAGCCATCCTCTTTCTACTGGCCGCGCCGTACCTGCTGGTCGGTACCGTGGCCCTCCAGATTTTACGTCTGCAGGCCCGGGCTCGGGGGACTACGGTCAGGCAACTCTTGGGCCTCTCGGGCCGTCGTCGTCTCTCTGATCCCCCGGCGGCCGACGACTCGACCGACCGGCTTCGGTGTCCCAGTTGACGAATTCGGGTCTCTCTACACTTCAGGTCCGGCGTGGAGGCCCACTCTACCGTAGGGCCGGTAGGGGTCCGCCCAGGCCGGCACGGAAGTTGTATGAGGCCCTTGGTGGCCGGTGTTGGATATTGGGTGCTGGGTATGGGGATCAGGGTTCGGGAAAAGCCGAATCCTCGCCCCTTGAGAACCTAACGCCTAACACTCAACACCCAACACCGAGCCAATACGGCCATCGGAGGTAAAAAATGAAGCGCGGATTCCTTATCCTCGGTTGTGTGGCCTTCCTGGTCGGCGGGACCTTGACGGCCTATGGACAGGCCGGGGGCACTATCACGGGTAAGGTTAACTTTACGGGCACGGCCTCGCCGAACCGGCTGATCCAGATGGGGGCCGACCCGAATTGCCTGAAGATCAACGCCGGCAAAAAGGTCTATCAGGAGGTCGTGGTCGTCAACCCGAACAAGACCCTGAAGAATGTATTCGTCCATATCAAGAGCGGCCTGGAGGGGAAGACCTTCTCACCGCCGAAGGAGCCGGCCCTCATCGATCAGCAGGGCTGCATCTATCACCCCCGGGTCACGGGCGTCATGTTGGGCCAGACCCTGCGCGTCAAGAACAGCGACCCCACACTCCATAACGTCCACGCCTGGTCCCAGAAGGGAAATTCGTTTAACGTCGCCCAGCCCGTCCAGGGGATGACGAACGACTTCCAGTTGAAGGCCGAGGAAGTCATGCTTCAGATTAAATGCGACGTCCACCCCTGGATGATCGGCTACGTGGGCGTCGTGCCCCATCCCTTCTTTGCCGTCACGGGCGACGAGGGCACGTTTACGATTCAGAACGTGCCTCCCGGGAAGTACGTGCTCCAGGCCTGGCATGAGAAGTACGGTGCCCTGACCCAGAATGTCGAGGTCAAGGCCGGGGCGACTGTGACGGTAGAATTCACCTACACGGGTACCGAAAAGGCCGAGCTGAATCCCGGCTTCATCCTGCAGGAGTTGAAGGTCGTCGGCGACGACGTGCTCTTCCGGCCCGTCTTCCGTCGGAAATAACCGAAAACTCAGTGGGACCGTGGGGTGGGGTTTGAAACCCTGCCTCACGGTCAGGGAGACCCTGCATGGAAATCGCCGGTTGGGCGGGGATCTTGGCCTCGTTATTGGGTTTGGCTTTAACGGTGTACGGTGTCTTCTATAACGGACGGGCGAACCGGGCGCTGATGCGGTCCATCCAAGCCGATATCCAGGCCACTCGGGAACAGACGGCCCGCCAGCATGAAGACACCCGGACCCTCCTGGAGGCCATCCAGGCCAGCATCCAGACGACTCGGGAACAGATGGCCCGCCAACATGAAGACACACAGCATCTCATCGAGTCTATCCAAATCCAGACGGCCCGCCAGCATGAAGACACCCGGACCCTCCTGGAGGCCATCCAGGCCAGCATCCAGACGACTCGGGAACAGATGGCCCGCCAACACGAAGACACACTGCAGCTCCTCGAATCTATCCAAATCCAGATGGCCCGCCAACACGAAGACGCCCGGACCCTCCTGGAGGCCATCCAGGCCAGCATCCAGACGACTCGGGAACAGATGGCCCGCCAACACGAAGACGCTCAAATCCTACTCAAGGCTATCCAGGCCGATGTCCAGGCCACTCGGGAACAGACGGCCCGTCAGCACGAGGATACGCAGAATCTCATCGAATCTATTCGAATCCAGACGGCCCGTCAGCATGAATCGACCCAAGCCCTCATCGAGTCCGTCCGGGCCCAGATGGCCCGCCAGCACGAAGACGTCCTGGCATTCTTGAGGGAGATGGACCGGCGGCATACGGAAATCATGGCCCGGCTGGGGGAACTTATCGTCGCCATGAAGGAATAGGCGAACTCGGGC
>JAUQPV010000126.1 GCA_030550225.1 Acidobacteriota bacterium
GACCCATGTCGCCGGGAATGAGGACGGGCTGACCGATGTCTCGATAGTCGGCCGGTATCTCGGGCCGACCCGGCGGGAAGGCCCGCGTCGCCCCCTTCCGATGGACGCAGACCTTCACGCGTTGACCGTCGATGACGTGCTCCTCGATCTTGGCGATGTTGTGGCATACGTCATACAGGAGCCGGACGCCCAGGTCCCGAGGCGAGACGCCCAAGGCCTTTTGAAAAGCCTTCGCCATCAGGGCCATGATGATCTGCCGGTTGCACCACGCAAAGTTGGCCGCCCCCCGCATCGCCCCCAGGTAGTCCTGGGCCTCGGGCGACGAAAGGGGCGCACACACGAGCTGACGGTCCGGCAGGCGGATCCCATACTTCTGGACGGCCCTGTACATGACGCCCAGGTAATCGTCGCAAATCTGGTGCCCAAAGCCCCGGGAGCCACAGTGAATCTGATAGACGACCTGGCCTAAGGCCAAGCCCAACCGACGGGCCGCCGCCTCGTCGTAAATCTCGTCGATGACGTCGACCTCGGCAAAATGGTTGCCCGACCCCAGGGTCCCGAGCTGGTCCGCGCCCCGTTCATAGGCCCGGTGGGAAATCTTGTCGGGGTCCGCCCCGGCGAGACAGCCATTTTCCTCCGTATGCCGGAGGTCCTCTTCCGTCCCGAAGCCCTCCTCGACGGCCCACCGGGCGCCCCGGACGACGACCTGCCGGAGCTCCTCCCGACTCAGCTTCCGGATGGCCCCGTGGGCGCCGACCCCCGTCGGGACCGTCTCGAACAGGACGTCGGCCAGCCGCTCGACCTTCCCCTCCAGGTCTTTTTGGGTCAGGTCCGTGACGACGACCCGGACACCACAGTTGGAGACGACGAAACCATTGGCGATAAAGTTATGATCAGGATGAGCGACAGTCAGGTCATAGACATCCTCGTCGAATGGAACAGGTTCTATCCGAATGATCCGACTCCAGACCATCCCGCTGGTCCCCAGACCCTCGGTCGCCCATCGGCGGTACGCCTCAAAGGTTACGAAGGAGGCGCCGACCCGAGGAGCCGGACAGTCTTCATAGAGGGCCCGTTCTAAAAATCGCTGATTTACGTGTAAACCCACGAGCCGGTCGAAGATAGACGTTGGTGGGAGACCCTGGGTCCGCAGAGCAACGGCCGCCGAAGCCGCCTTTTCCCGGGTCCGTAAGATGTGCGCCTTATGGCACAAATAGCCTACGGCTACGTTTGCCAAGGCCTGCCGCTCACGGTTGTACTCGAACCCGATACGACCCCAGAGGTTGCGCAGGCTATCGAGTCGGGAAGAGAGAATGAGCCGAAGGCGAATCGAACGGCTCCCGTCCGACCGTTGAGAGATCTTTCGGACTTGAACACCCAACCCGGCTAACATACGCCCGATGTCTTCCAGAAAACGACGGCCACTCTCGACATAGGGCTCCTGCTTATTCATAGAGAGCACAGGGACTGTAAAATTACGATTCCGTCGGTCAAAGGCCCGAGGCACTGAAAGCTCAGCCCCAAAGAGAGCGGCCAGAAAGAGCCGCTGATGCCACCGAGGGGCTTCTAAGAGCCATTCAGGCACCCCATAGTCCTGCGCCGCTTTGGCACCGACCGGAGCGCCCAGGGCGGCCAGCAAGGCGGCTAAACTACTGCTGACGACCTTAAAGGCATCCTCCCGACGCTCAAACTCGTAATCCCGATAAGGCGTCGTGATACGGTGACGGCGGACCCGACTGTAGATCCGGGAGGGCGTGAAACCGAGGGCCGCCACGTCGGCCCGAATCGCCTCCAAGTCTTCAGACCTTCCATAGAACCATACGACGCCCTTGCCCGTGCGGCCTGTGAAGTATATCGTGCCATCGCCTAAGACATAGCCCAGGAGCTTGAGTAAGTAGGGGAGCTGGGGAGCATTCGCCCGCAAGGGCAAAAGACCTAACGCCCGAAGCCGACGTAGGATCTGAGTCGAAGCATGGCCGCGCCCGACCTTCCCGTGACGCTCCAAGACGGCCATGACGTGAGACTCATCCACCAGGACCCGATCTTCCGGCTCCTCGTAAGGCACACCTTCAAAGGGATAGAGGGCTACCCGGTCGCCGACCTGGAGCCGGCGGAGCTCGACCATCCCTGCCGGCGTCCAGAAAGGATGGTCGGCCGTCGCGACGATCTCGTGACCCGTATCGGTCGTGACGCGGTAGACCGGTCCGTAAGGGCGGCGGCGCAGGAAGCCGACGACAGGCGTATCCGTGCCCTGACCCGCCCGGAAGTCTTGGCATCGGACACGAGCGTCGGGCCAGTCGGCCTCCATATCGGCGATGGTTCGGGTATACCCATGAGCAAACAATATCTTTGTAGCACCCCACAGGCAATTTATATCATAACCAACACCACCAGGTGATATAATTCCGTCTTCGACCCGAAAGGCCGCCACGCCCCCGATGGGAAAACCGTAACCCTCGTGGATGTCCGGCATCGCCAGCGCATAGCCGACGATGCCCGGGAGCGTCGCCACGTTGCACAACTGCTTCAGGCTGTTGTCCCGCTGGATGAGGTCCCATAGCTTCTTGGAGGCAAAGACCCGGGCCGGGACCCGCATATCGCCGACGGGCTCCGCCTCCCAGATGTAGTCACCGATAGGGCGAAACACCGGCTTGTCGGCCATGGCCGACCTCGCTGAGCTTCGGTCTTGGGTATTCGGCGTTAGGTGTCGGGTATTTTTCAGGGACCTAACACCCAACACCCAGGACCCGACACCCGGATCTATTTTAGACCCGGCCCGTCGGAAAGACTGCTTATTGAGGTCCGGCTGGGGGCCAGATAAAGGGGGCGATGGTGCCGGAGGCGGGAGTCGAACCCGCACGGGGCGTGAACCCCACCAGATTTTGAGTCTGGCGCGTCTGCCAGTTCCGCCACTCCGGCGTGGAACTCGCGCATCAGGGATTCGGGGTTTGGGATCGGGGCCGGCGGGACCCCGGTCCCCATCAGACACCCCGTATCTAAGGATAGCCCGCCAGGTCTGAATTTCCAAGCGCGGCCGGCCCCTTCCCTGGGAGGATGAGGGCCGGGAGGTCGGCGACCGATGCCAGCACGGCGTCGGGCCGGATGCCCCGCTCCAGGTCGGCCGGCCGGAACTTACCGGTTCGGACGAGGACACCCCGAAGGCCGACCCGTTGGGCACCGGCGACGTCGACCTCGATGTCGTCACCGACCATCACGACTCGTTCAGCCGGCCGCCCCAAGTCCCGCAGGATGGTTTCCCAAAAGGCCGGGTCGGGTTTGCCCAGGATCAGGGCCGACCGTCCGGTCGCCTCCTCCAGGGCCGCCACGAAGGGACCCACGTCCAGACGGAGCCCATCCGGGCCTTGCCAGTATTTCGTCCGGCCCAGGCCGATGAGCTGGGCGCCCCGTTCGAGGATGAGCCGAAAGGCCCGGTTGAGCTTCTCGAAGGTCCAGGCCTCGCCCAGGTCGCCGATGACGACGTAGTCGGGATGTTCGTCGTCCGTCGGGATGCCGGCGAAGTCTTCCAGGGCACCCGGCGGGACGAGCAGGCACGCTCGGGCACCCCGGGACCGGAGGAATGCCCCGGCCGCCCAAGTCGGGCTGTAGATTTCGTGGGTCTCCACGGGAAAACCCAGGGCCCTGAGCCGGTCGGCCAGGGCCGAACGACTTCGGGACGTCGTGTTCGTGACGAACCGGACGGCGAGACCCTGGGCTTTGAGGACCTGAACGACTTCGACCGCCCCCGGGACGAGGCCGGCCGGCGTGTACAACGTCCCGTCTAAGTCAAACAAGACGGCGTCGACAGCATCGAGTCGGAGCATCGTCAGCTCAGGGTAGGTATAGGATACGAGATGTAAGATGTGGGATGTAGGATGTAAGATCCAGGGTGTAAGATGCAAGATAATCCCGGCGTTAGGTGCTGGGTGTTGGGGGGCTACCTGGCCCCCATTCCTAAACTCCCCACCTCCCCGACACCAGCACCTAACACCCAACACCGTAATTGAGAGGAGGCTTCCTATGTCCGGGTCGGAATATCGCATCGAGCGGGATTCGATGGGCGAGGTGCGCGTGCCGGCCTGGGCCCTCTGGGGCGCCCAGACCCAACGGGCCGTCGAGAACTTTCCCATCAGCGGCTACCGCATCCCGACGCCCGTGATTCGGGCCCTGGCCCTCATCAAGCGCTACGCCGCCGAAACGAACGCCGAGCTCGGCCTTATCGACCGGACCCTGGCCGACGCCATCATTCAGGCGGCCGAGGAGGTCTACGAAGGCCGCTGGGACGACCACTTCCCCCTGGACGTCTTCCAGACGGGCTCGGGCACGTCCACGAACATGAACATGAACGAGGTCCTGGCCAATCGGGCCAACGAGATCCTGGGTCACCCCCGGGGGAGCCGACATCCGGTCCATCCAAACGACCATGTCAACCGGGGTCAGTCCAGCAACGACGTGATCCCTTCGGCCATCCACATCGCCGTCCGGACCCAGCTCGAACAGCATCTCCTGCCGGCCTTGGCGGAGCTGGCCGAGGCCCTGGCGGCGAAGGCCCAGGAGTTCGCCGACGTCGTCAAGATCGGGCGGACTCACATGCAAGACGCCGTGCCCGTGACGTTGGGTCAGGAGTTCAGCGGCTATGCGACCCAGGTTCGGAAGGGGATCGCCCGCCTGCGGTCGACGTTCCCCCACCTGGAGGAACTGGCCCTCGGCGGGACGGCTGTCGGGACGGGGCTGAACACGCATCCCGAATTTTCGGCCCGCACGGTCGCCAAGATCGCCCAGCGGCTGGGCATTCCCTTCCGGCCGGCCGAGAACTTCTTCGAAGCCCTGGCGAGTCGGGACGCCCTCATCGAGGCGACGGGCGCCCTCAACACCGTGGCCGCCAGCCTCATGAAGGTCGCCAACGACCTGCGTCTGCTCAGCTCGGGGCCTCGGACGGCCATCGGGGAGATCGTCCTGCCGGCCCTTCAGCCGGGTAGTTCCATCATGCCCGGGAAGGTCAACCCCGTCATCCCGGAGATGATGACCCAGGTCGCTGCCGCCGTGATGGGCATGCACGTGGCCGTCACGATGGGCGTCCAGGGAAGTCTCCTGGAGCTCAACGTCATGAAGCCGATGATGGCCTACTACACGCTGGAGAGCATCCGCCTCCTGGGCAACGCCTGCCGGGTCCTGACGGAGAAGTGCGTCCGTGGGATTCAGGCCGACCGGGAACGCTGTCGGGAACTGATGGAGTGGTCCATGGCTCTGGTGACGCCCCTGGCCTTGCGGGTCGGCTACGACCGGGCGGCCGAGATCGCTTACCGGGCGTACAAGGAGCGGAAGACCGTCCGACAGGTCGTCGTCGAGATGGGCCTCCTCACGCCGAGCGAGGCCGATGAGGTCCTCCGGCCGGACCGACTCCTGGGCCCGTCGGCCGAGGTCCTGCCCGGGGCGGGAGGATAGGGAAGGGATTGCGGATTGCGGATTGGGAGATTACCGAACGGGTTTTCCCGAAGTTGCATGGAGGAAAGGCGAGGATCTTTCCATAGGAGCAGGTAATGACCCCTCAAGTCTTGGAGAAAAGAACTCAGGCCTTTGCCGTCCGGGTCCTCCGGTTTGCCCAAACCCTGCCTTTCCGCCGGTCGATGCAGGTCTTGGAGATGCAATTGGTTCGAGCCGCTACGTTGATAGGCGCCAATTATCGGGAGGCCAACCGGGCTGAGTCGAGAAAAGATTTCCTCCATAAGGTCGCCGTCGTCGAGAAAGAGGCCAGTGAAACCTTATACTGGCTTGAGTTAATCGAGGCCTTGCAAATAGGGGACCCCGAGGAGCGAACCGCCCTGCTTCAAGAGTGTCAAGAGCTCTTGGCTATCTTCACCCGCATCGGCAAGACCGTAAGATCCCGCCTTTCGAAAGGCTAACGGGTTCGTCATCTACAGACCAGGTAGTCGCCCATCGCGCCGACTGAAGTCATTCGGAATCCAGGCGTCAGCCGTCCCTTATGTGTTGGGCAATCCCCGTTTGTCAGCCTGCCGGTAAGTCCATCCAGTAAGCTGAAATTCGCAATCCGCAATTCGCAATCTCTAATCCGCAATCCCCATGGAGGTGGCTCATGGGCGTCCTGTCGGACCGGCAGATTCGGGCCTTGGTCGAGCAATACCGGATGATCGAGCCCTTTGAGCCGACGCTCGTCCGGGCGGGCGTGATCTCATACGGGACGGCCGGCTACGGGTACGACCTGCGCCTGGCCCCGGAATTCCATCGGTATGCCCCGACGGAGGGTTGGGACCCGAAGCGGCCGTTTGAGGGGTCGGTCGAGACGGTCTCGGCCAACCGCCTTTGGGTCCAGCCGGGCGAGACGGTCCTGACCCGCAGTCTGGAGTACTTCCGGATCCCCCGGCACGTGCTGGGTCTCGTGTTTGGGAAGTCGACCTACGCCCGGTGTGGCCTTATCGTGAACGTGACGCCCCTGGAGCCCGAGTGGGAGGGTCACATCACGATGGCCCTCGTCAACGGCGGGCGTTTCCCCGTCTGCGTTTACGCCCACGAGGGGATCGCCCAGGTCGTCTTCCTGAAGGCCGACGAGGTCTGCGAGACATCGTACGCTGACCGCCGGGGCAAGTACCAGGCCCAGACGGGGGTCACGCCGCCCCGGCCGGAATAGCGAGTCGCGAACGGCGAACCGCGAGGGGGAACAGGGAGAATAGAGCCCCATTTCCCTATCTATCGGCCGGCAAGGATGCCGGCGTTCCCAGCATAGGGCCCATAGTCCATGGTCTATGGTCCAGACCCCGTGGAAGCTCTTGGGGCTTCTCACCTGCCTTCTTCGAGTCCCATGTCCGATGTCCTATCCGAAGGTCAGCATCCTCGATGGACATCCCGATGAGACTTACATAAACTAAATTCCGCCCACCGTGAGGCGGATCCGGCCTCGGGCACTCATCGGGTGCGGAAGTGGCGGAATGGCAGACGCGTCGGACTTAGGATCCGATGGGGTCCTCCCGTGGGGGTTCGAGTCCCCCCTTCCGCACCACGCGGGGGGACGTAGGATGCCGGCTCTGCCCGGCGCCGATTTGGGATGGGGGTTCGAAGATGGTAATAGGCGATCGAGAGAAGCTGAAGTTGTACGGGACGACTGTCGTCTGTGTCCGCCACAAGGGCCAGGTGGCGATGGCCGGCGACGGTCAGGTGACCCTCCACGACATGCGGATCAAGCAGACGGCCCGGAAAATCCGTCGGCTCTATCACGATAAGG
>JAUQPV010000127.1 GCA_030550225.1 Acidobacteriota bacterium
TCTTTGCCTGGCTGAAGGGCGGCTTCCGGCGTTTGGCCCTGCGTCATGAGCGCCTCCTGGCGACCTTCCGGGGTTTCGTGTACTTGGCTTGCTTCCTCATCACCTGGAGAGTTTTGAGATGAGTTCTATAACTAAAAGGACCTGGTGCCCGCAAGGCAAGACGAATCCCCTGTAACCCCCGATGCCGCGCTTTCTCGAATTCTTAGGGATGGATATGACCATTCTGGGAGTGTGTCGACCCTGGGCCCCACCGCAGATGCGCAGAAGACGCAGAGAATCCGAAGATGCCCAGGGCCGGCATGACCGAGCGTCAGGACGGCCGCGGGCAAGGCCCGTCGCCGATCCGATACGTTCCCTGCGTCTTCGGCGATAGGCGAATACGGTACATCGACGATGGAGGAGACATCATGATGGAAGTCGTTCGACAACGACCCAAGATCGTCGTCTTAGGCGGTGGTTTCGGAGGGTTGGAGACGGCCTTCTACCTGCGATTTCGTCTGGGGGACCGGGTGTCCATCACCCTCGTCTCCGATAAAGATTATTTTTTGTTTAAACCAAATACGATTTATATCCCCTTCGGGATGGACCCCGAACGGCTGAAGGTCTCCCTCGAACGGCCGGCCCGCCGGATGGGCCTCGATTTCGTTCGGACCGCCGCCCGCGAAATCGACCCCGCCCAGGGGCGGGTCTACGCCGACGGACGGGTCCTCCCCTATGACTACCTCGTCGTGGCGACGGGTGCCGGTATGCGGGCCGAGGAGGTCCCCGGCTTGGCCGAGCACGCTTCCACGATCTGGACCCCCGAGGAGATGCTCCGGCTCCGGACGGCCCTCCAGGACCTCCTGGAGAAGGCCCGGGCGGGGCAACGGCGGGAGGTCCTCTTCCTGGTCCCGCCGAACAACAAGTGCGCGGGACCCCTGTATGAGATCGTCTTCATGCTCGACACGTGGCTCCGGCGGCACGGCGTTCGTGACGCCGTAAACATCACCTACACGACGTATGAGGGGACCTTCATCCAGGCCTTTGGGCCTCGGCTCCACGAGGTCGTCTTGCAGGAGTTCGAGCGGCGGGGCATCGCCGGCTTCACGCAGTATGTCGTCGACCGGGTCGAACCCGGGGCGGTCATCTACCGGAACGGCGAGCGTCGGCCGTACGACCTGTTGATTTCGTTTCCCCCTTACGTCGCCTCGACGCCCTTCCCGGGCCTGCCGACGGATGAACGGGGCTTCCTGCAGACCCGGCTGGAGACCCGGCAGGTCGTGGGCCATCCGAACATTTACGCCGTCGGCGACGCCGGCGACTTCCCCGTCAAGCAGGCCTTCTTGGCCCTCCTGCAGGCAGACGCCGCCGCCGAGCACATCGCCGCTGAAGTCCTGGGTCGGGAGCCGGATTTCCTCTTTGAGCCGACCAGCATGTGCATCATGGAACAGTTCGACAAGGCGACCTTCGCCCAGGTGCCCCTACGCCTGACGGAGCGACCCGACAAACCCGTCGAGGTTCGGCCGGAGGCCCTCGCCATGTATCGAGTCGGTTCCTCGGCGGCCTGGCGGCTGGGCAAGAAGCTTCTGGGTGTTTACCTGCCGTGGCGGTTCCGGAATGGAAAGCCTTTTCATGCGGGGCCGCCCTGGAAGGCGATGGAGGTGGGTCTGAAGCTCATGAGCCGGGTCCTGGCCCGTTGAGGAGCTTGCGGTTTAACCGATTCCCGGGTCCGGGCGTCCCCCGGGCCCGGGAGGCCCCTTCGACCTTCAAGCGGAAGGTTCGGTCAGCTCGATGCTATACTTCTTCTTGAACTCTTCCCACGTCATGGTGTAGAAGTCCCGGTTCTTCTGGATGTAGCTTCCCCATTCCCGGGGGACTTCATCCTGGGGGTAGATGGCCGAGACGGGGCACACCGGCTGGCAGGCTCCGCAGTCAATGCACTCTTCGGGGTGGATGTAAAGCTGGTCGGTGTGCTCGTAATCGACCTGGACGTCGGGTCGGTACCCGGCGGCCTCGTTCTTTTTCGGGTGGATGCAATCGACGGGGCAAGCGTCGACACAGGCCGTGTCCTTGACGTCGATGCATGGGAAGCAGATCACGTAAGCCATGTGGGTCCTCCTTACGGCGTGACATCGTGACGGGGGCGCCGCCGGGACGAACGGCGGCGACTGCTTTTTTCCGGCCTCGTCACGCTGTCATACCCGTAGCTGAGTCGACAGGGCCTGTCGCTCGTCGTCGGACAGTTCCCGGTCGATCCAGGGATAGAGGATGCCTTCCTCCTTGCTGTTGTGGACGCCCAGGACCTGCAGGAGGTCCTGCTCGAGGGTATCCGTATCGGTCCGGCCTGCCTCGAGAGCCTGGGCGATCTCGGCCAGAAGTTCCCGAATCTGACGGTGCTCCATCCGCATGACGACCGTCGGTCCCGCCTCGTGCATGCCCGTACGGGCTTCAAAAGCGGGAAACAGGATGTCTTCCTCCCACACGATGTGACGCTCCAGGCCCGACCGGAACTCATCGAATAGCCGACGGGCTCGCGGCAGGTCTTGCGTCTTCGTCTGGCGGAATTCCTCGAAGAGGGCATCCAGACGGTCGTGGTCGTGACTCATGAAATCAGCGACCGAAAAGGTCATGTTTGGACCTCCATGCTGGGGGTTCTGGAGGCGCCGGTTCAGTCCCCAGAGTCGGCCGGACCCCGGCCAGGGTGACGGCGACAAACGTGAGGTCCGCGCTCAGATCCGGTTCTACGGGGACACCCAACAGAATACGGATCTCTTGTCTCACGCCGTCGGCGAGGAGCGGGCCCTGTATCCGGCCGTCGAGCCCCTCCTGAAGGCATGGGGCCAGGCGACGGCGACGATGATCGTGGGTCACGAGTTCATCCGGCGGTATATCGAGGCCCTCGAGGCCCTGGCGGAACGGCTCTGCACGACTTCCGACGTCGCCGCCCTATGGGAGGAGGTCGAGGCCGAGCTCCTGCGGCTCGACGCCGTCTTACGGCTTCACCTGGAGAAGGAGGAGCGGATTTATTTGCCCCTGGTCGCTCAGCACTTGTCCGAGTCGGTCCAACGGTCCATCCTGGACCGGATGCACGAGGTCAGTCAGGAGACCCCAGACCATAGCTCATAGACTACAGACCACCGACTCTAACGGGTTTAAGGCCGTTCGGACTGTCTCAGATCAAGACAAGGGAAACGGACTTTCCCAAGGAGGTCTGGGGGGCCTTCATCCTGCATTTCACATGGACCGCCCCCGCGGAGGTGGATCCGTGCGAGTCGTGTTCGTGTGGCTCCACGTCGTGGCGGCCGCCGTGTGGCTCGGGAGCCTGGTCTTTCTGGCCCTGGGGGTCCTCCCCGTCCTGCGGCGGCCCGAATACCGGACTGTGTATGGACCCATCCTACATGCCGTCGGCCTTCGATACCGGTGGATCGGATGGACGGCCCTGGCCATCCTGGTCTTGACAGGTTTGCACAACTTGGCCGCCCTGGGCTTCGGCTGGTCCCACGTCGTCTCGGGCCAAATATGGGCGGGGCCCTTTGGACGGGCCCTGGCCTGGAAGTTGGTCTTAGTCGTGGGGATCGTCGGGCTGAACCTGGTCCATGACCTGTGGCTGGGGCCTCGGGTGACCCGTCGATGGCAGGCGAATCCGGACGACCCGTCGCTCCGATGGGTGCGGCCGGCGGCCGCCTGGATCGGGCGTCTGACCGTGCTCCTGACCCTTGCCGTATTTTATCTGGCCGTGACGCTGAAGCGGGGAGGTCTTCCGTGAAGCCCGTCTCGGAAGCGCCCGGGACATCGATACCCTTTTTCGGTATGCCCCCGCTCCGGGCACCGTCGCCCGCCTTGCGGGTGGCCATGATGGTCGGGGTGACCTGCTTTCTGGGGGCCGTCCTGACGGGCATCTGGCGAATGGCGGCGACGCGGGGCTTTCCGGTCTCGCCCGTCCCGACCGAGTGGCCGCCCCACGGCCACTGGATGGTCGGGGGCTTTCTGGCCGTCCTGATTATGGTCGAACGGATGGCGACCCTGCCGCCGGGCTGGCTGACATGGGTCCCCTTCGTGTATGCCCTGGGGGCCGTGACCGTCCATACAGGATGGGCCGTCGCCCGGAGCGCTGTCATCCTGGGATTTCTCGGCTGGACCCTTCATCGGGT
Source organism: Acidobacteriota bacterium (assembly GCA_030550225.1). Taxonomy (GTDB): domain Bacteria; phylum Acidobacteriota; class HRBIN11; order HRBIN11; family HRBIN11; genus HRBIN11. Next base: position 4,131 of record JAUQPV010000127.1, read on the forward strand.
GCGTGCCATCCGGGTTTACCGAACCCCGGAAAAGCCCCTGATCGAGGTCGCCGCCCTGGGCCTTCTGACGCTGGCGGTCATGCGGCCAGGCGGCCTGACCGGCCGACCCGACGTCGCCCTGGCGGGCCTGGAGGCCATCGTCAGCATCATCGCCGTCGAGCGATTGGAACTTCTCCTGCGGGGGCGGGCATTCGGGCCCCGGGCCACCTGGGCCGGCCTGTTCGGTTGGATGGCCCTGCTGGCCGGTTCGGTCCTGTGGGGGCCCCTGCCGCTTCCGATCCTGGGCCTGGCGACGGTCCTGGTGATGGGCGGTGTCCTGGTCCACGACGCGGCGGTCCGGGCGGCCGTGCGGGTCTTCCGAGAGGCCACCGGTTCGGCACCGGGGAGCCTGCCGCCGTTGTATGGGTTTCTGACGAGGGCCCTGCTTTTGGCGTATGCGTGGATGGGCCTCGGCGGGGCCCTCCTGGTCGGATGGGACGCTCTGCCGCCGGCGACGGCCAAGGACATGGTCTATCACGCCGTCGGCCTGGGCTTCATCTTCACGATGATCCTGGCGCATGCCCCCGTCATCCTACCGGCCGTACTCGGGGGCCCTCCGGTCCGCCGGGCGCCGGTCGGCCTCTTTTGGCTGTTTCAGGGTACGACGGTCCTCCGCCTCGTCGGGGACGTAACCGTAGCGAAGGCCCCTGCCCTGTGGGCCTGGACGGGATGGCCCACGGGTCTCCTCCATACGGTATTCTTTGCCCTCTACATGGTGACCCTTGCCCATCAGGTCCACAGCCGACGTTAGTCGCCAGGCGCCTCGGCGTCGGGTATTAGGTCCTTCCCGGAAGCCATGCACCTGACACTGACGACATCCGGTCCTGAATCTCCCTGTAACCCCGTTCGGCCCAAAACCTCTAAAATAGCAGAACGATCGGATCGATGAAAATCCCGTGGGACCCCCCTACCCGGAACTTGGGTCCCTCTGCATTTGCATCCCCTAAGGAGGTCGGCCATGACGTGCAACGTCGGCGGCGTGGAACGGGTGATTCGCATCCTCATCGGTATCGGGCTTTTCCTACTGGCCTTTCTGGCCTTGGGCGGGACGGCCCGTTGGGTCGTGGGCGTCATCGCCTTGGTGCCGCTCGCGACGGGCATCGCGAAGTTCTGTCCCCTGTGGGCCGTCCTGGGCATCAACACGTGCCGGGTGAAGAGTTGATTCGGTCTTTGGGTGAAGGACCCAACCCAACCCCCGGCACCTAAGACCAACACCGGTATCCTGGGCCGATGGGCGGGTCGGCAATCGGCCGTCGGCCCATAGGCCCCTATGGCTCATATCCGCTCATGGGTCCATGGCTCATAGCTCATGGGCCCATGAGCTACGAGCGCATCTCACTGGGACCCGGTACCTGAGACCCGGGACCTTCTTGAACGACCATGCTTCTCGGGCGTGGGAAAGGCGGTTTGGACGCTATTCTCCCGAGCCGAACGGCCCTGAGAAGATGGGTATCGAGCCGTGCATCCCTTCGATGTGTGGGCCTTCCGATATGACGAATGGTACGACCGGCCCTTTGGGCGGTCGGCTTACATCGCCGAGGTCGCTTGTCTTCAGCGCCTGAAGCCGACATTTCGGCGGGGCCTGGAGGTCGGCGTCGGGACGGGGCGGTTTGCCTCGGTGTTGGGCGTCGCCTTCGGTTTAGACCCCTCGCAGGTGGAACTCCGTATCGCCCAAGCCCGGGGCGTTCAACCCGTCCAAGGCGTCGGCGAGGCGCTTCCCTTCTTGGCCGAGAGCTTCGACTTGGTCCTAATCGTCGTGACTCTCTGCTTTGTCGAAGACCCCGTCCGGGTCCTGTTGGAGTCGGTCCGGGTCTTAACGCCCGGCGGCCACGTCTTGCTGGGCCTCATCTTACGGGACAGTCCCTGGGCCGAATTCTATCAGACGAAAGCCCGCCAGGGACATCCGATTTACCAGCTGGCCCGGTTTTATTCCTTTGAGGAAGTCGGAAGGTGGCTGGAGGCGCCAGGCTTGCAGGTCGATGGGGTCGCTTCCACACTTTTCGAGCCGCCGCAAGATATCGAACCGATTCGGAACCTCGAGGTCCGAGACGGTTTCTGGCCGGCGGCCGGGTTCACGTGCATCCGGGCCAGGAAAATCCGTGGGTGAATCCCGCTTCCGATAAGGCAAAGCGCAAAGAGTCCAGGGCATTGCCCTCGGTCCTTACCATCTTCTCCCCTCAGACTGAGGCGGGTCGGGTGAGCCCCGTCCTTGACGGGCATCCGGAAGGATGGGATACTGAAGAGGTACCTGTGCTCCGAGCGGGACCTTTCGGTCCCCGGCCGATCGCGGGAGGTGCCGATGGGTCGGAAGCATCTGACTCGCAAGCAGATCAAGCATTACGAAGAACCGACCTTCAAGTTCTTGCGTCTAATCCTTACGGGGTGGCAGACCCATCCGGGATGGTGGTGGATGACACTGGCCCTGGCCATCGGTGCCGCCTTTACGTGGATCGTCTGGAACCAACGGATGGAGCGCCAGGCCCGTCCGATGGTCGACCGTACGATCCAGGCCGCCCAGGACTTGCTGAACGACCCCCCGGCGGACCCAAAGGTTTATCAGGAACGTTTAGAGGCCGTCACGCGGGACCTCGAACGGTTCTTGCGGGAATTCCAGGATTCTCATCTCCAGACATACGGCGCGTATTACTTAGCCAGTCTGTACCTCCAGACGGACCGCATGGCCGAGGCCCATCGCCTGTTCGAGTCGATCCGGTCGGCGCCCGAGCCCATCGGTTCTCTGGCTCAACTGGGCTATGCTCAGAGCCTGGCCGGCCTGAACCGATACGGGGAGGCCCTGGAGGAACTTCGCCGACTGGAGCAAAAGAAGCCCCGGGCCGTTCATGACGATTACATCCTGTACCTGCGCGCTCGCTGGCTCCTGGCGGAGGGTCGGCAGGATGCCGCCCGTCAGGCACTCGAGCAGTTGGTCCAGAAGTACGGCGGGTCGCCCCTGACGGCCGAGGCCCAGCGGCTCCTGGGTCGTCTGACTCCTGCGGCGGAGACTTCCTCATGATGGTCTGGACCTTCCTGATGACGCTCCAGGCGGCCCAACCCCCGTCG
>JAUQPV010000128.1 GCA_030550225.1 Acidobacteriota bacterium
CCCAACTTCGGCACGACTCTTGCTGAAGATGGCGGTGATCGAGCCGTACGTGATACTTCGGAACGCCGGGCGTCATCCCGGTGGCCCCTTGTCCCGCCGCCGGTGACGGCGGCGTCCAAGACGCAGGACGCCAGCAGTGGTACTGGCGTCCTCCTTACAGAATAGAGCCGGCCGCCAGCGTCATCCCGATAGAGCCAGCCATGATGCCGGCGTCTTCCTTGATGAGGGCGATCCGGCAAGCCCTGATGGTCAGCAAAGTGTACCGAAGGCTGCCGGGCCCAGAAGCGGAATCGTACAACATGCTCCGCGTCATTGACGAAGACAAATCCAAGCCTCGTGACGACGTAACGACGTGACGAGGCTGATCCCGAGCTGTTCGCCCCGGCGACGGCTTTTTTCCCAACTCCGTTACGACGTTACGATGCTTGAAAAACCGTCCGCCCCGAAGGGTCGGAAAAGCCGAATCCATGCGGGTTTTCACGAACCGAACGGCTCTGCCAACCCAGGACTCATCTCAAAACCCTCTCCCCGTGGGAGAGGGCAGGGTGAGGGCCTGGATCCAGAGCTTCTTCCTCGCTGGGATCCGGGACTTTTGAGACGAGTTCCCACACTACACAGGAGGAGCGCGATGAACGATGCGCACCAGTCTGTCATGGACATTCTATTTGGGAGATGGCGTAGCCAGATTCTCTATGCCGGCGTCAAATTGGGAGTATTCGACACTTTACGTGCTGGACCCAAGAGGGCTGATGATGTAGCGTCCGAGCTCAATCTCAATCAGCCACTTACCTATCGGCTATTACGGGCCCTCGCCAGTCTGGGGCTGCTGAGCGAGGATCCAGACCGTTCGTTTTCGCTCACGCCTTCCGGCGAATTCTTGCGGACACGGCCATCTGCTCTGTACCTTGCTGGCAAAGCATCCTCATCTGCGGGGCACGGTGTACGAACTGCCGAGTGTCATCGAGCAAAGAGACTTGCTTTGGGCGGAGAAGATGAACGTCGCGAATCGCTGCGAATATGTGGCCGGCGACATGTTCAGAGGGGTCCCTCCAGCCGACGCGTATTTCCTGAAGCACATTCTCCATGACTGGAACGACGCGGACTGTGTGCGAATCCTCTCGAACATTTACAAGGCGGCCGCCCGCGATGCGAGAGTTTTCGTCGCCGAGTATGTGGTGCCCGGGCCGCAGGTTCCTCACTTCGCGAAGCTGTTTGACATCCATATGATGTGTGCGACAGGCGGCCAGGAGCGCACGGAGGAAGAGTACGCCGAGTTGTTCGAGCGCGCCGGGTGGGCCTACCGCACCACGTGGTATCCGCCTTCGCGGCTCATGGGCGTGGTGGAGGCGGCAAAAACGTAGTCTTTCCGGCGGAAGGGACCGTCTGTGGGCCGACGAGTCAGTCATGCGATGCGCACCCCACCACCTCACTGTACCGCTGCCGATCAATCGCCGCTCCCGGCGGATCATGTGTGTCGCAAAGGGCAAGGACCGCATCGAGGCCGCCGGCGAGGGGCAAGGATATCAAGACGGTGGCCGACGGGGACGTACCCATAAGCCAGCCACTGTCAGGGCGCACGAAACCTAACGTTTGCGCACGGTTGCGCATACAAGAAACCGTCTAACAGCCGCATCAACCCGACGGCGAGCGCGCGCCGTCGGAGTAGGGCTGGGCGACGAGTGTGCCCGCCGCGGGTTATGCGGCGCGTTCGGCGTAAACGGAGGAATGCCAATGCCAGAAGTTCAATCGCACGGGATCCGCATCCGCTACGACGACTCCGGGCAGGGAGAGCCGGCGCTCCTCTTCATGCCCGGCTGGTGTGCCAGTCGTAGCGTCTTTGACGAACTCACCCGGCGCTGCGCCCAATGGAGGCGCACGCTGGCCCTCGACTGGCGCGGGCATGGACAGTCGGAAAGGCCCACGGATGACTTCGGAGCCGACGACCTCGCTGACGATGCCCTCGCCGTGATCGAGGCAAGCCAGGCGGACCGGGTGGTGCCCGTCGCGCTGGCCCACGCCGGCTGGGTCGCCATCGAGCTACGCCGCCGGCTGGGTGCTCGTATCCCAAAGCTTGTGCTGCTCGACTGGATCGTCCTCGAAGCGCCGCCGCCCTTTCTGGGGGCACTGCGATCGCTCCAAGATCCGGCGCAGTGGCAGCAAACGCGCGAACAACTCTTCTCTATGTGGCTTCACGGACTGGACATTCCTGCGTTGACCCACCACGTACGCGACGATATGGGTTCGTACCCCTTCGAGATGTGGGCTCGCGCGGCTCGCGAGATCGGCGCCGCCTATGCGAAAGCCGGGAGCCCCCTCCGGGCCCTGGCCAGCCTGGACCCTCCCGTGCCGGTGTTCCATCTGTATGCTCAGCCAGAAGACCCAGGATATCTGGCGGCACAGCGGTCATTCAGTGCCACGCATCCGTGGTTCCAGGTGTTGAAGCTCGAAGCGCGGAGCCACTTCCCGATGTACGAAGTCCCCGACGAGATGGCCATGGCCATCGAGAGGTTTGTCGCGTGATTGGTAGTGATCCCCAGGGGACGGACGCCGGCATGACGGCCGGCTCCCTAAGGCGGACACCGGGATGACGCCCGGTTCCATCAGGTAGACACCGCCATAACTGGCAGTGTTCGGATGGGATAGACGCCGCCGTCACTGGCGGCACCCGGCCAGGGGGACGCCGGGATGACTCCCGGCGTTCCGAGGGACCAGTCATTCCTTGACCACTACCGCGGGATTCATGTCGTCTACACCTGAACTCGTCTCAAAAGTCTCGGATCCCAGCGAGGAAGACGCTCTGGATCAAGGCCCTCACCCTACCCTCTCCCACGGGGAGAGGGTTTTGAGATGAGTTCCCTAACAACAGCATGTAGCGGACCGACGTCTCACCGGTCCATTTTTGAGTGTCCACAGTGGAAGTGCCGCCATTTTTAAAGACGCCGGCATTACGACCGATGTCCCGAAGAACGATTCCAATTCGCAATTCGAAATCCGCAATCCGAAATCCGAGCATCTCATCCCGCCGTCACGACCCTGCCATAGCGGCCCAGGAGAGCCGTGAGGAGGAGGAACCCGAAGAAGACGCCGATGAGGACCCAGCCGTACCGCCGCCAGAGGGCGGGACTCTCGGGTCCCCAGAAGGCCGCCCGGTCCCATCGAACGGGCCGGCGGGCCCACGCCGCCGCGAGGAGGGTCCCGACGACCGTCCCCGCAAAGCCCAGAACGTTCCACCACAGCCAGCTCACGCCCGGATAGGCCCCGGCGACCCATGCGTTAAGGCCCAGGCCGACGGCCATTCCCCACAGGACGTCCCGGGCCTGAACACCTCGTAGGACGAGGGCGATGACGAACGTGGCCAGGATCGGCCCGTAAAGAAGCGACCCGACCATGTTGATGAGCTCGATGACGGTCGGGATCGGGACGCGTCCGAGTCCGATGCCGAAGGCCATACAGAAGCTTCCCCACAGGAACGTGATAAACCGAGAGACCCAGACTTCCCGCCGGGGCCGCGTCCAACGGGTCGGCAAGAGGCCTACCATCTGGAGGTCCCGGAAGGTCGCCGCACTGATGGAGTTGAAGGCGCTGTCGAAGCTCGACATGGCCGCCGCCAGCAGGGCCGCCAGGAAGAGGCCCCGCAGGCCGGTCGGAAGCGTCTCCCGGACAAACCACGGGACGAGGCCGTTGGGGTCCTGACGGACGTACGCCATCCACGGAGGCGTCTGGACTTGAAGCCAACCGGCCAGCAGGAGGCCGAAGACGACGTACGTCAGGACGAGGGGATACCGGAGGAGGCCGTTGTAAAGGAGCGCCCGGGCGGCCGTCCGGGGGTCCGGCGCCGTCAGCAAGCGCTGGGCCTGACTTTGATCGCAACCGTAGTAGGACATGTACAGAAAGAGGCCACCGATGAGCATGGGCCAGAAGCCGTAGGGGCGTCCGTCGCCCCACCCGTGGCCAGCGAGGTCCAGCGTTTGCCATCGGGCCGGCTCGACCCGACGGAGGAGGTCGGGTCCCCCGCCCTCCCAGAGGATCGCCATCCCGACGAGGACGCCCGTCCAGAGGATCCCCAACTGCAAGAGGTCCGACACGATGTCGGCGAGGATCCCACCCATGAGCGTGTACAGGAGGCTTACGCCCCCGACGGCCAGGACGGTCCACGCCAGGGGCACGTCCAGGACGACGTGGAAGATCAGGGCCGTGGCGTAAAGACTCACGCCGGTCGCCAGGGCTCGCGAGACCTGGAACAAGACGCTGACGGCCACCCGCACGGGACGACCCAACCGGACTTCGAGGAATTCATAAATGCTCCAGACCCGCCATCGATGAAAGGCCGCCACAAGGGGGATCAGGACCGCCATCGCCAGGGGCAGGGCCAGCTCGTATTGAAGCCACAGAAGTCCCCCGTCTTCCCGAAGGGCGACAAAGGCCGGCCCCCCGACTAAGCTGACGGCGCTGGCTTGGGTCGCCACGATAGAACCGGCGATGAGGGTCGCCGGGACCCGACGGCCGCCGAGGTAGTAGTCCTCGGCCGTCCGCTGACGGAGCATCAGCCCGACGCTGACCCCCACGACGAGAAGAAAATAAGCGCCCAGGACGACCCAATCGACGGTACCCATGACCCCTCCAGGGGAGTCGCCCCACGGCCCATCGGCCTATCTGTCCTATAACAGGGCCGTTCGGCCCGTGGAAACCCCTATGGATTCGGCCTTTCCGACCCTTCGGGGAGGCCGATTTTTCAAGCAAAGGGCAACTCGGCAGTTCGGCACGGGGTCCAACTCAGCGCAAAGGGCAAAGAGCAAAGGGCCAAGGGAATCGAATATGGGTCCTCGACCCTTGGCTCTATACCTTATACTCTATGCCCTCTACGGCCCTGGGGCCGCTCCTGGCCCATCCAAGGCTCTATCGGCCTGTCGGCTGAAGCTTGAAAAAATCGTCTTTCCCGGTAGGTCGGAAAGGCCGAATCCATGCGGGTTTTCACAAACCGAAGGGTTCTGATAATCTCCTTCCCGGCCGATGGAGAGGCCCGATCTGACCTGCGCCCCGAACCGAACGGTGCGGTCATGGAGATTTTTATCCGGAACCTGCTCGTCGTGATGGCCTGCGCCCTGCCCTTGCTTTGGCTGATGGAGCGGATCCGCTTTCCGACCCTCGTCGCCTTCCTCGTCACGGGCGTCCTCATCGGGCCGGCCGGCCTGAGTTGGATCCGGCAGGCCCCCGAAATCCACGCCCTGGCCGAGGTCGGTATCATCGCCCTACTGTTCGTCCTGGGCGTCGAGTTCTCGGTCGAGTCCCTGGCCGCCTTCGGGGCCCGACTCCCGGTCTTTGGGACCCTGCAGGTCCTCTTGACGGGTCTCCTGGGCGGCGGGGTCCTTACCCTCCTGGGGTGGCCGCTTCGGTCAGCCCTGGTCGTCGGGTTCGCCGTGAGCACGACCAGCACGGCCATCTTACTAAAGGTCTTGCAGGAACGGAAAGAGCTGGACACCCACCACGGACGGTGGGCCGTCGGAACCTGTCTGTTTCAAGACATGGCCACGCCCTTGATTTTACTGGCCCTGCCCCTGAGTCAGACCGGGTCGCCGACCCTAACGGGCTTGGGTCCCATCCTGCTTCGCGGGGTCGTCATCGTGGCAGGGACCCTCTGGATGACCCGCTACGGGATGCCCTGGATGATGGAGCGGGTCGCCCGTATGGGAACATCCCCCGATTTCATCCGGGCCTTCGTCCTCGTCTGGGCCCTGGCCATCATCGGAGCCGTGTACGCCCTCGGGTGGCCTATCGCCATCGGGGCCTTCCTGGCGGGTCTCATCCTCTCGGAGACGCCCATCAGCCATCAGGTCGTCGCCGAGCTTTTACCCCTGCGGGACTTCCTAATGGGCCTCTTTTTTCTGACCCTCGGCATGCAGTTGGACCTGCGTCTCTTCCGGACGGACGTCGGTAGTGTCACGACCTTGGCCGTCGGTCTGCTCTTGGCGAAGGGCCTGGCCTTCGGCGGGGCCGCCGCGGCGGTCCGCCTGCCCCTCCGGACGGCCCTAACGCTGACGTTGGGGATGCCGTATGCCGGTGAGTTCTCGGTCCTGGTCTTGAATACGGCCCTCGGATTGGGGATTTTGACCGAGGGCCTCCACGCCGTGGCCTTGGCCGGTGTGTTCCTATCGTTGGTCGTCGCCCCGTTCCTGACGTACCTGGCGCCGGTCGTCGCGGCCGGCGGGGTCGTCCGGATGACCCAAGCGGCCCCGACCCGACCGACGGAAGCCCCCGAGCGACGAGACCACGTCGTCGTCATCGGATATGGTATCAACGGCGAGAACTTGGCGACCGTCCTGCGGGCCGTCCAGATCCCTTATTGCGTCATCGAGATGGACCTCGGGCGAGCGCAGACAGCCGCCCGGGCCGGGCACCCGGTCATCGTCGGCGACGCCCTGTACGCCCATGTCTTGCGGCAGGCCGGCGTCGAGGCCGCCCGGATGGTCGTGATCGCCATGGCGGACCGGCTGGCGGCCATCCGGATCCTCCGGCAGGTCCGACAGATGAACCCGGCGGCCCACGTCATCGTCCGGGTCCGGTTCGTTCGTGACGTCGAGCCCGTCCTGAAGGCGGGTGCCGACGAGGCGATCCCCGAAGAGTTCGAGACCTCCGTCGAGATCTTCAGTCGGGTCCTCCGGGCCTTTCACGTCCCCCGGCATGTCATCCAGCTTCAGACGAACCTCATCCGGCAGGACCACTACGGCCTCCTGCGGGGAATACCCGTGACCGAATCGAGCGTCCGGCGGATTCAGTCCATCCTGACAGCCAGCGTGACGGACCTGTACCAGGTCCTGGACGACTCGCCGGCCGCCGGTCAGTCGCTGGGGACTTTGAATTTACGAGGGCGCGGCGGGGCGACGGTCCTGGCCGTCGCCCGGGGCGAGCAGGTCTTCCTGAATCCGGGGGCCGACTTTGTCTTACAGCCGGGCGACACGCTCGTCCTGGTCGGGACCCACGCTGAGCTGGACCGGACGACGACCCTCTTGGAAGGTCGGGACTCGGCGTAAGGCCCGGGGTCCGTAAGAAAGGCCCTCACCCTACCCCCTCCCCCTGGGAACGGGTTTTGAGACGAATCCAAGGGCCGCCAAGGCCGGCCCCGACCAGGCGGCAACGCAAGCCTGGGCCGGCCACCCGCAGGCCGCCCGGCCCAGGCCCCATCAGGGTAGAAGA
>JAUQPV010000129.1 GCA_030550225.1 Acidobacteriota bacterium
AAAGAGTAAGGCTAAGGAAGCCTTTCCGATTTCGACCGTTATCGTCGTCCGCCTCCACCGGAGCTGGGGCGCGACGCCGAAGATCCGCCGTAGGCCGTCAGCGACCCGGTCGGCCAGCACGGACTCATGACGTCCGAAGGAGAAAACGATGCGATATGAATTGGGCCGGTTTCGAATGGCTGTCACGTGGCCCTCGGCGCAGTAAATCCCTAAAAGCCAGGCCAACGATTCGTCTAATGGCAGTCGGGCGGGAATGCCTGGGCGTTGTTCGGTCTTGAAGCGGACCCTCTCGCCCTCTTGGACCAGGGTATTGGCTTGGTGCATATCCATGCACCAAGCCCCCCCATTGCGCCATAGGCCGCGAAGTTTACGGATGTAAGCCGGGTGATAGCCTGTCAGACCTGCCAGTTCCTTTGAGGTCAAGGGCTGGGTCAGGAGGGGGACCAGATCTTCGATGGCCATACGGGGGCGGCGGGATTTACGGAAGGGCCGAGCGGCGTCGGCGATGATGGACGCGACGTCCAGGACGATGTCCTGTCCTCGAATCGGTCGCTTTGGCACGATGAGGTAGTCGCCCTTGGACAAGGCGTCGGCGCGGAGTCGGGCCGGGCGGTCAGGATCCGAGACCCGGACGACGAAGACTTCGTGATTAGGTGTTAAAAGGACGGGGGGACAGTTATAGGGCTTGACCCATATGAGTTCACCTTCGTAGGGGTGACGGAAGGCCTTCGTGATCGGGACGGGAGCACCGTGGCGGGCCCAGGCGTGAAGCCGACCGTCCAAGAACCGAACGGTCCCACCGTGCCAGGGGGTTTCGTCCGATCCGGCCTCGAATATTCGGGCGATCGGGAGCGGGCCCTGGTCGGTGGCGACAAAGGCCTCGGGCGGGAGGCAAAACACACATTTTAAATTACATCTTCCAAAGAATATTGTACCACTGCCCCGCCAGCCCCGGAGGACGTCCTCCTCGCCGAAGTGGGGAAAGTAACTGGCGACGTCCGCATACCGGCCCGAGGCACACATCCCCAACTGGCCGTTCCAGCGGTCGAGGTCGCAGTTGCGGGGACACACCCGGCACCGCTGGAGCATAGCCCGGACCCGTTCGACCTTCTCGGCCAGCCGCCCGCTCCGGTATGCCTCCAGGTAAGCGGGCTCGAATTGCTTCCGGGGAAGGATAAAACCCTTGCAAAAGTCGGGTAGGTGCGTCATACTGGTCCTCGGGGATCCAAGATAGGGAATGCGGGATACGGGATGCAAGATGCGTTCGGTGTCGGGTGCTGGGTGTTGAGCTTGGTAGGGATCAAGGAATGACTGATCTCTTCGGAACGCCGGGAGTCATCCCGGCGTCCCCTTGTCCCGGCGCCGCCCGTCATGGCGGCGTCCATCCCATCGGAACACCGGGAGTTATCCCGGTGTCATCCTTAGAGAACCGGCAGTGATGCCAGTGTCAGTCCCCTGCTGATCACTACCATACCCAGTACTCAACACCGAACATCCAGCACCGAATCCTGCCAGGCTAAGCCCCGACCGTTCGGCGCGGGGCGGGTAAAGAGGTCCGCGTGCATCGGGAAATCCCTCGTAGGCTACCGTCCCGCATCGGCCGCTACGTCATCCGGCGTTTGCTCGGCAAAGGCGGGATGGGGAGGGTCTATCACGCGTGGGACCCCCTCATGGACCGGGACGTCGCCCTGAAGGTCCTCCATCCCCGGTTGGCGGCCCGACCGGCCTTTCGGGACCGTTTTGTCCGGGAGGCCCAGTCGGCGGGTCGTCTGCGGCATCCGAACATCGTGACGATCTACGAACTGGGGGAGGCCGACGGCATCCCTTACATTGCGATGGAGTATCTCGAGGGGCGGGACCTCCATCGGATCATTCGGGAGCGGGCACCCCTTTCCCTGCGGGAGCGGTTGGACATCATCGTGCAAGCCTGTGAGGCGCTGGGGTATGCCCACGCCCAGGGCATCGTCCATCGGGACATCAAGCCCTCCAACATCCGGGTCCTGGACGACGGCCGCGTGAAGATCATGGACTTCGGGATCGCCAAGGTCGAGAGCCGGCACCTCTACACGAAGACGGGCTTCCTGATCGGGACGCCCCGCTACATGGCCCCGGAGCGGATTCGGGGCCCCCGGGAGAAGGTGGACGGCCGGGCCGACATCTTCTCGCTGGGCGTCGTGATGTATGAGCTCCTCTTCTATCGGCACCCCTTCGAAGGGGAAGACCTCTCGACGGTCCTATACAAGATCTTGCATGAACCTCCGGACCCCTTGGACGTCGGGTCGGTCCCGGGTCTTGAGGACCTCCAGGGGGTCCTGCGAAGGGCGATGGCCAAGGACCCGGCGGACCGGTATCCGTCGGCCTACGACATGGCCCGAGACATCCGAGCCCTGATGGATCGTTTGGGCGACACGGACGTCGTCGCTCGGGACAGGGTCCCGATTTGGGACGAGCCGACCCTGGGCCTCTACGGGGTCACGCCGCCCCCGGCGGCGGCCGAAGCGGCTGTTCTGCCCACGCCGCCGGCGGTCTCCGAGCCGTTCCTGGAAGTTGAGACAGTGCAAGAAGGCCGGCCGGTTCGGTCGAGCCTCTGGCCGAGGCTTGGGGTCGTCGGGGGCGGCCTTTGGCTACTCTTGCTCCTCCTGCTCTTGATTCCGGCGTATCGCCGATGGACCGCCGGCCGACTCTCGCCGGGGCCGACCGCTCCGGCCGTCGAGCCGGGCCAGCCCGTCCCGACCGGACCGTCCCCGACCGTCAGGTCGACGGGACCGGTCGAGGTCTCGCCGAATCCGGAAGGGGCGCCCGCTCCGGCGGGGATCCCGCCGTCTGGGGCCGACCGGCCTGGGGTCCTCGTACTGGACCTGCTCCCGTGGGCGGAAATTCGGGACATCCGCCGGGTCCCGGACGGGACCCCGGTCGAGTTGACCCGACCGGCGTACACGCCCCTTCGGGTCCCGGACCTCCCGCCCGGCCGGTACGAGGTCCGATACCGCCACCCCCGGATGTCGGCCGACGACGTCCTGGTCGTAGACGTACGGCCCGGTGAGGTCCGGGAGGTCATCCAACCGATCCGGGAACTGGACCTGCCGCCGGTCTTGGGTGAGCCGCCATGAAGAACAAGTCGGTCCTCCTGTATCTGGTCGTTCTCCTGACGGGCGCGGCCCCGACGGCCTGGTCGGACCGCCCGTGGTATCAGGACTACGAGGAGGCCCTGGACCGATTGAAGAGGGGCGATGCCCGGGGCGCCATCCTACTGTTGGAAAAGACCCTCCGGACGGGGCCGGACCCCGGCCCCCAGCGGCCGACCTACGGGATGCACTTCATGGACTTCTTCCCGTACCTGCACTTGGCTCGCGCCTATCTGCAGATGGGTCAATGCGACCGGGCCCAGGAGTTCTTGGAACGCTCGGCCCGCCTGGACCGGCTCCCGCCCGACCTCCAAGCGACGGAGCTCCGACCTCTGAGTCAGCAAATCCAGGCCCAGTGTATACCCCCGGCGAAGACCCCGGCACCGCCGGCGGCCCGACCGGCCGAGTCGCCGCCGGCTGAGAAAGAGGCCCCAGCGAGTCAGCCGTCGGCCCCGTCGCCGACTCAGCCAAAAGGCCCTGCGACGGAAGCGCCGCCGGTCGGCCCGTCGGTCCCGCCGACCCGACGTCCGGTCCCGGCGGCGGTCCTACAGACGGCCTGGCGGGCCTATCTCCGTGGGGATTATGACGGCGCCTATCGGGTCTTGCAGGACGCCCGCCGGCAGTACGAACTGGACGATACGGCGTACTTCATCCTGGGATGTAGCCGGGCGGCCCGCTATTTCCGGGAAGGCGGCGCCGACGGCCGTCTCCTCGATGAAGCCCGGCGGTACCTGCGGCAGGCTCGTCAGCTACCCCCGGAACTCCAGAAGCGCCTTGCCCTCTTCATATCCCCCAAGATCCTGGCCCTCTATGGGGAGCACCGAAGGGCCGGCGGTGGGGAATAGCCTCATCCAGGGTTGGGTCTCGGTGGAGGCAAGAAGGCGCGGAAGAAAGCGTCAGCTCTTTGAAACGCTGGCTTTCTCTCTATCAACGGGGGCGGTCTAAGATCTGGCGGACCTTGACCAGGAAGTCGATGGGACTAAAAGGCTTCTGGATGTAGTCCACCCGACCTCGAAGGATGAGCGCCTGGTAGGTCGCTTCCTCCATGTACCCGCTCATGAATAGGAACCGGGCTGTCGGGTCGTGCTGGCGAATTCGTTCGTACATTTCTTCACCGGACATTTTGGGCATGAAGACGTCCGAGATGATCAGGTCGATCTCGGCGGCATGATGCCGGAAAGTCTCGAGACCCTCCTCCCCGTTGGTGGCGATAAGGACCCGGTAGCCGTGGCCTTCCAAGACGGTTTGGATCATCGCCCGGACGCCGGCGTCGTCCTCGACGAGAAGGATCGTCTCGGTCCCCCCTTGTGGGACCGGGACCGCCGCGTCAGACTGAGCCTCGTCGGAAGTCTGATCCGGCAAGGGTTCCGGAGGTTGGCGCACGTGAGACATCGCCCCTCCCTTTGGGTAGGTCGGCAGATAAGCAACCCCGCATCGTCCTGCCTCTCTACCTGCCTATCTGCCTATCGGCCCGTCATGACTTTAGGAGGGGGCGGGTGAGACGTCCGACGTTTCCGGGACTCGGTCCAAGCCGACCCGCCGGACGGCCAAGACCCGACTGAGGTTTCCCAGCTGTCGAAGGATACGGGTCAGCAGACCGGCGTCGGTGACCTGGGCGACCAGGACGATCTCGCCCCGCCCACCGCGGGTCCGGGCCTCGACCTGGCTTAAGTTTACATTCCATTTCTGGAAGACGTCCAGCACGTTGGCCAGCACGCCGGGCCGGTCTTCGACTTCCAGGTGGATCGGCACCGGGAAGGTCTCCTTCTCGCCCGGCCGCCACTCGATTTCGGTCTGAAGCCGGTCGGCTCGGAGTTCCCGTCGTTGCGGACAGTCTGCTCGATGCAGGGCCGGCAGACGTCCCGGATGGGCGCTAAAGTACAAGAACACCGGCTCACCCGGTAGGGGTGCACAGCAGGCCGCCCGGCGGAACTCGACGGTCAGGGGTTCTTCCGAGTCCCGCAAGATCAGCTCCGCATGGGTCGTCGGGCGCCGACCCCGGAAGGGTTGGAGGAGCTTCTTCAGGAGGCCCGCCTGGGACGGTTCCTCGCGGAGGCGTTCGATCGCATGCCTCAGGCGTTCTTCGCTGACTTTCCGTTGACCGACCCAAACGAGGAAGTCGTCCAAGGTGTCGGCCCGAAGCCCACCGAGGAGACGGGGGAACTCGGGGGTCCGGCGGAGGCGGGTATAGAAGTCCTCGACCTCCCACTGGTAGGGCTCGAGCAAGCGTTCCAGGGTTTCCCGGCCAGCCTGTCGGAAGGCCTCCCGCTGGGCCTGTTGCTTGCGACGGAAGTAGGCCCGCAGTTTCTGTCGGGCCCGGTGGGTGACGACGAAGCTGAGCCAACTCTCTTTGGGTTCCTGGTGGGGGCTCGTGATGATCTCGACGACGTCGCCCGTCCGGAGGCGGTAATGGAGGGCGACCTGGCGGCCGTTGACGCGGGCCGCATGGCAGTGCATCCCGAGGTCCGTGTGGACGTGGAAGGCGAAGTCGACGGGGGTTGCCCCCTTGGGGAGCTCCAGGATTTCGCCCTTCGGCGTATAGACGTAAACCTTGTCGAAGTCCAAGAGGTTCTGGAGGCTTCGGATCAGCTCCTCGGGCGTGGCGCCCTGGGCCTCCAGTTCCTTCAGTTCCCGGATCCACGCCATGTAACGGGGGTCCGAGGCCGGGACGGCCCCTTTGTAAATGACGTGCGCCGCCAAGCCCCGCTCGGCGATCTCATGCATCTCGTAGGTCCGGATCTGGACTTCGACGGGGACCAAGCCGTCCGAGTGATGCAACAGGATGGCCGTGTGGATGGACTGATAGCCGTTCGGCTTGGGTCGCGTGATGTAATCGTCGAACTCGTCCCGGATGTAGGGCCACTTCTGGTGGACGATACCGAGGACTTCATAGCACTGCTCGACGGTTTCGACGATGACCCGCACGCCCAGGATGTCGTGGACCTGCTCGGGGGGGATGCCCTTGCGGCGCATCTTCCGATAGATACTGGATGGGCGCTTGACCCGGGTCTGGATCGTGGCCGTCGTCAGGCCGCGGCCTTCCAGTTCCTGGGCAAGCTGGCGGCGGACCTCGTCGAGCAGGGCCTGGGCTGACGCCCGCCGCTGCTCCAGGACCTGCACGATATGCTGGTAGCTCTCAGGGTCCAAGTACCGCAGGGCCAAGTCACTCAGCAGGTCGTAGGCCTGGCCGACACCCAAGCGCAGAGCCATCGGGGCGAAGATCGTCTGCGTCTCCAGGGCGACCCGAAGGCGCTTCTCCGGCTCGACGGCGTCGAGGGTCATGAGGTTGTGAAGCCGGTCGGCCAGCTTCACGTACAGGACCCGGGGGTCCTCAGCGGCGGCCAGGAGCATACGCATGAAGTACTCGGCCTGCCGTTGCTCGGCGGACGTGAAGGCGTGCCGGGCCAGCTTGCTGAGGCCCTGCACGATGTGCGTGACCTCCGGCCCCACGACGGCCTTCAACTGCTCGACGTCGACCAGATGAGGCGCTTCTTCCAAGACGTCGTGCAGAAGGCCGGCGGCGATGCTGACCTCGTCCAGACGCCACCGGGTCAGGATGTAGGCGACGGCCAGGGGATGGCTCAGGTAGGGGGAACCGTCCTGTCGGAGTTGACCCTTATGACAATAAGCCGAGAGGGCATAGGCCCGCCGCACCAGGTCCAGGTCGCCTTGCGGGCGGTAGGCCTGGAGGGCGTCCAAGATGTCGTCCACCCGGACGTTTTTCGGAACGACCAATTCATTGACTTCCATCGCAAGTCCGCCGGCCGCCTCGTCGCGGCCTTCTCCAATATTAAGCAGAGATAATCTTTCGGACAACCGGTCCCGAGTCCCGCCTCCCCATCTTCACGGTAGCTCTTCCGGACGGAGTTCGGCCCGATGGGCCTCGTACCAGGCCCAATCCCACGTCGGTCGGAACCAGTCCACCGGGAGCGTGGCGACCGGTCGGTCTGTAAAGAAGCGGCGGGCCGTCTCGACGTCCGCCTCGATCTGCCGGCGGAGGGCTTCTAAAGAGGGAAAGGACTGCTCGGCCCGGATGCGCTTCAGGAAGA
>JAUQPV010000130.1 GCA_030550225.1 Acidobacteriota bacterium
CAGCCGCCTCAGATCTGCATGACGGTCCCCCTACTCGAGGGTCTCGACGGCGTCGAGAAGATGAGCAAGAGTCTGGGCAACTACGTCGGCATCACGGAGCCGCCCGACACGATGTTCGGCAAGCTCATGTCCATCTCGGACACCCTCATGTGGCGGTACTACGAACTCCTGACGGATGTCCCCCTCGACGAAATCGAGCGAATGAAGGAGGACGCCCGCCTGGGCCGGGCAAATCCCCGGGACTTCAAGCTCCGGCTCGCCCGGACCATCGTCGCCGAATACCACGGGCCCGAGGCGGCCGAGGCGGCCCAACGCCGCTTCATCGAGGTCTTCTCCGAGCGGCGGCTCCCGGCCGACATGCCCGTCGCCCACCGGCCCATCCCGGACGGGTCCCTGAGCCTCGTGACATTGCTCGTCGAGGAGGGCCTGGCCCCGTCCCGGAGCGAGGCCAAACGCCTCATCCAGCATGGGGCCGTCGCCTTGACGGTCGTCCCCGTCCATCAGAACGTCGAGCTGGCCGACCAGCTCGAACGGGTGACCGACGTCGAGACGACTCTCTCGGTAACCCGCCCCTGCAAGGTCGTCCTGCGCGTCGGTAAACGCCGCTTTAAGACGGTCATCTTCGAGCCGTAAGGCCATCCGCCGGAGGGAACATGCTGAACATAACCGTTCAGCTTCTAAGAATCCGGATATACTCGGTCTTTCCGACCCTTCGGGGAGAACGATCTTTCAGGCATTGGGCAGATGGGCAGTCGGCAGGTGGGCAGGTAGGGAGATAGGGTTCTATTCGCCGTTCGCCCTTCCTTTCGGACGGTGGGAAAGGCTGACCGGACGCCCCTCCCACCTCACCGAACGGCTCTGTCCGAGCCAGCGGCTTGCTGACGGGAGTGTCCCATGTGTGGCATCTGCGGATGGTTCCGGCCTGAACCGGTGCCGGCGTCGGACCGGGACCGCCTCGTCTTGGCGGCCATGACCCGGACCCTCATCCACCGGGGTCCCGACGACGAAGGCTTCTACATCGACGACCAGGCGGCCCTGGGCTTCCGACGCCTCAGCATCATCGACCTGACCGGCGGTCGTCAGCCGATGACCAACGAGGACGGGACCGTCTGGGTCGTCTTCAACGGGGAGATTTATAACTTCCGGGAATTGCGTCGGGAGCTGGAGGCGGCCGGCCACGTCTTTCGCACACGGTCGGACACGGAAGTCATCGTTCACGGCTATGAGGCCTGGGGCGTCGACGTCGTCGGACGCCTCCGGGGGATGTTCGGGATCGCCCTCTGGGACCGGCGTCGGCGACAGGCCTTGCTTGCCCGGGACCCCATTGGCATCAAGCCCTTGTTCTATACCGTCCTGCCGGACGGCCGGCTCCTGTTCGGCTCCGAGCTGAAGGCCCTTCTGGCCCATCCAGACGTCGAGCGGCGGCTGAATCGGACGGCCCTCGACGCGTACCTGACGCTGGAATACATCCCGGCACCAGCGACGTTGTTGGACGGCATCTTCAAGCTCCCGGCGGGTCACTGGCTCCTTTATCAGGACGGCCGCCTGCGGGTCCAGGCCTTCTGGGACGTCCCCCCGGAGACGGACCCCGAAGCGGACCGGCGTCTGCCGGTGTGTCTGGCCGAGCTTCGGGCTCACCTTCGGGACGCCGTCCAGAGTCACACCGTCAGCGACGTCCCCGTCGGGACGTTCCTGAGCGGCGGGATGGACTCCTCGACGGTCGTCGCCATGCTCCACGACGGGACGACCCCTCCCGAACCCGTCCGGACGTTTTCCATCGGCTTCGACGACCCGTCCTATAACGAACTGCCCTACGCCCGGCTCGTCGCCGAACGCTACCGGACCCTCCATACGGAGGCCGTCCTGTCCTACGACATCGTGACGACCGTCGAGCGGCTCCTCGACTTCCTGGACGAGCCCTTGGCCGACTTCTCGATTTTCCCGACCTACCTCGTCTCCAAGACGGCCCGGGAGCACGTGAAGGTCATCCTGTCCGGCGACGGCGGGGACGAAGTTTTTGGTGGCTACGATTGGTACGTCGCCTGGCAACTCCATCGGGCCTTGGCCTGGGTGCCCTACGTCGTGCGCCGCTGGATGGGTTCCCGGTTGACCCGCTGGCTTGCCCCGGCGCCCCAGAAGAAGGGCCTCGTGAATCGCCTCCGTCGTTTCGGGGAGGGTCTCCAGCACGAAGATTCCTGGGGCCACGTCCGGTGGCTCCTCTTCCTGAACCGGACCCAGAAGGCGGACTTATACGCCCCGGACCTCCAGACGGCCCTCCGGGACGGGGACTTCACGGTCTTGATGGAGCCGTACCTCGACCGGGCTCGCTCGTTTCGGGACCCCATCAATGCGGCCCTATACGTCGACCTGAAGACGTACCTGGCCGAGGACATCCTCACGAAGGTCGACCGCATGAGCATGGCCGTGTCCCTGGAGACGCGGGTCCCCCTCTTGGACAGCCGGCTCGTCGAGTGGGTCTTCCGCCTGCCGGGCCGTTGGAAGCTCCGGGGCTGGACGACCAAGTGGGTCCTGAAACAGGCGATGCGGCCCTATCTACCGCCGGAGGTCCTGCGGCGAGAAAAGCAAGGCTTCAGCATCCCGATGAAGAACTGGCTCCGGCAAGAACTGCGGTCCCTGCTTTTCGATTACCTGAACCCGGCGGCCTTCCGTCGGCACGGCCTCTTCCGATGGCCGACCGTCGAACGCTGGATCCAAGAACACATGGACTTCCGGGCCGATCACGCCCACCGCCTGTGGGCCCTCCTGCTCTTTCAGGTCTGGCATGACCGGGTCCTGGCCGGCCGCCCCGTAGGCGTCGCATCGGAGTGACGAGCACGAATAGGCGGGTCCGCAGATAGGCAAAGGGCACCGAGCCAAGGGCAAAGAGCCAAGGGCCCAGCGCTGAGCATACTCTATGTTCTGTGCCCTATCCGCCGGAGGTGCCGGGTGTCAGTCGCAAGGGTCGACCCCGTTCGGCTGGAAGTCTTTCGGCACATGCTAACGGCCATCGCCGAGGAGATGGGCTCCGTCCTGGAGCGGAGCGCCTACTCGGCCAACATCAAGGAACGCCGGGACTTCTCCTGCGCCGTCTTCGACGCTGACGGCCGCCTCATCGCCCAGGCCGCCCATATCCCGGTCCACCTCGGAGCGATGCCCCTGTCGGTTCGAGCGGCCTTGGAGGCCTTTCCGGACCTCGAACCCGACGACGTCGTCATCCTGAACGACCCCTACCGGGGCGGGACCCACCTGCCGGACGTGACGTTGATTTATCCCGTCTTCATCGAGGGCCGCCTCACGTTTTTCACGGCCAACCGGGCTCATCAGTCCGATATCGGCGGTATGACCCCGGGGTCCATGCCCCTGGCCTCGGAGATCTTCCAAGAGGGCCTCATCCTGCCGCCGGTGCGTCTATACCGACGTGGGGCGCGCAATGAAGACCTCTGGCGGGTCTTGCTGGCCAACGTCCGAACGCCCGAGGAACGGGAGGGCGACCTTCTCGCTCAGGTCTATGCCTGCCGGGTGGGTGCCCAGCGCCTCCAGGCGCTCGTCGGGAAATACGGTCCAGAAGAGGTCCTCTTCTACAGCCGGGCCCTGCTGGACTACTCGGAGGCCCTCATGCGGCACGCCCTGGCCCAAATCCCCGAGGGCACCTACACCTTCGAGGACTCCCTGGACGACGACGGCTTTTCGGAAACGCCCGTCCGTATCCGGGTCGCCGTCACGATCCAGGCGGGCCAGGCCGTCGTCGACTTCACGGGTTCGGACCCCCAGTGCCAGGGGAGCGTCAATGCCGTTTACGCCGTGACGCTGTCGGCCGTGCGTTACTGCTTCCGAGCCCTCCTGGAGGGCGACGCCCCGACCAACGACGGTCTCTTCCGACCCATCACGGTCGTCGCCCCCGAGGGGACCGTCGTCCACGCCCGACCCCCGGCGCCCGTCTCGGCCGGCAACGTCGAGACGTCCCAACGGATCGTCGACGTCGTCTTGGGGGCCCTCGCCCAAGCCGTGCCCGACCGCATCCCGGCCGCCGCCCAGGGGACGATGAACAACCTGACCTTTGGGGGCGTCTTTCAGGGTCGGCCCTTTGCCTTCTACGAGACCATCGGTGGGGGTGCCGGCGCCGGTCCCCACGGAGACGGGGAGAGCGCCATCCACACCCACATGACGAACACGATGAACACGCCCGTCGAGGCCATCGAACGGCTATTTCCCGTCCGCATTCGGCGGTACTCGATTCGGTGGGGCTCCGGCGGCGAGGGCCTCCATCGGGGCGGGGACGGGATCGTCCGAGAAGTCGAGTTCCTGGCCCCGGCCCGGGTCGGCCTCATCTCAGACCGCCGGAAGACGGTCCCCTATGGCTTAGCTGGGGGACGACCCGGTCAGCCGGGGCGGAACCGTTGGATCCGAGCCGACGGGACCGCCGTCGACCTGCCGGGGAAGTTCCAAGTCGACGTACAACCCGGGGATGTCCTCAGCATCGAGACACCCGGTGGGGGCGGTTGGGGGAGCCCCAGTGTCGGGGATTGGGTCCTGGAATGGGGACCAGACACTCCATCGGCGGGCCTGAAGCGCCCATCCTTTCACCAGCCGCCACCCCCGCCGCCGCCACCCCCGCCGCCCGAGGAACCCCCACCCCCGAAGCCGGAACTCCGGGAGGGCGTCGACGGTAAGACTGAGTTCATCGAAGACACGGAGTGACTCAGACTGTCCATGAAGGCCCGAGGTTGAAACGTCCCGGCCGTCCAAGTGGGTGACTCGTACCAGTCCGGCGGCTTTTGCAAGAGCCCCTGAAACTTCTCGGCCCACTCGTCGGCGACGCCAAAGACGAGGGCATACGGTAAGACCCGATCAAACAGGTTCGGGTCCTCCCGAAGGAGCCGCTCGAGGCGGTCCTGCTCGACCCGCCGGATGAACTCCCGAAAGCCCAAGATCTCCCCAAGGGTCTGGACGCCCTTGGACGTCCGCCGAGGCATGGCTGGCCCGAACAGCCAGAAGAGGAAACCGGCCAAGCCGACCCCGACGCCGGCCCCGATAGCGTTCAGGGGGGTTACCCCATATAGAGCCATGGCGCTGAGGAAGCCTCCCCCCAAAAGGATGTGGCCGAGGCCTTGGTAAAGGCCCCGTATTTTTTGAGGGTTGCCAGCAAAGTATTTTTCGACCACCAGGGCCCGATAAAGTTTTTTCTGGGCATCTTCGACGGTCTCGTAAAATTGCTCCCGGAGGGTGGAGAGGCGGACGATGGAGGCGTTGGTATTCGACCGGACGGCCCGGGCCCGGAGGCCTTGATAGATCGTACGTTCATGATCCTTTAGCGTGCGGGCGTCCGGAGCTCCATCGGGAAATTCCAATACGTAATCCGTATTTTTGAATATCAACATATTGTGGGATTCCTCCTCCCGAATCCGCAGGTAGCCCCGGACGGCCAGGTCGACGACCGTCGCCGTGACGTCCACCGGGTCGGCCCGTTCGTCCAGCAGGACGCCGACCTCAGCCGGTGTCAGGCCCGCCGGGGGCCGGTACTGCGGGACGATGGCCGGCCGTCCCGCGGGGTCCCGTCCGTGCCGCCACCATCGCAAAAACAAGAACACGCCGACGGCCCAGGGGAATAGGACCCCGAAGAGGAGGCCCCAGTTGTCTGCCATCCACCAGACGAGGACCTGCCACGGAGCCGGCGGCCGCACGACGCCCCTCGGCCAGCCGACGACGACCGTCAGGCCCTCGCCGACGGCCAGGGGCCCCGTCTCGAAGACGACCCGGCGGCCCTCAGCCGAAGAGTGACCCCGCCGTTCCCGGGACCCCAACTGTCCTGTATAGAAGGTCGTCCGAACGGTATCCGGGTCCACGCCTTCCGGCAGGAGGACCGTGCACCGGGCTTGCCGGATGGACCACTCCCACTCGTGGCCGATGCAATTCCAGTACAGCTCGTCGTGGTCAGGCAAGAAAAGGAGGCCCCGCTGGACCTCATAGCGGATGACGTAAGTCTGTCGGCCCTGGACGTACACGTCCGGGTCGCCGATGCGCCACTCGACGGAACGGCCGACCCTTCGCTGGC
Source organism: Acidobacteriota bacterium (assembly GCA_030550225.1). GTDB lineage: Bacteria > Acidobacteriota > HRBIN11 > HRBIN11 > HRBIN11 > HRBIN11. Next base: position 6,053 of record JAUQPV010000130.1, read on the forward strand.
GGACTCGGTAGGGCCGGCCCGCCGGGTCGGTGACCGAAATCAAGCGGATGCGCATGTTATAGGCTGTCGGCAGGCCCCACACAGGCCGACCGTACCGAACCGGTATGGTCCGGTAGATGCCGTGCCGCCGGACAGGTCCGAAGTCGACTCCGATAGCCTCCGTGATGAGGAGACGCCCGTCGGCCTGGACGTCCAGCGTCACATCGTAATCCGAAATGTGAGGGAACGCCTCTTGCCCGGAGGTCTTCAGACCGACGCCCAGGCCGATGAGGACCCCGACCAGGACGATAAGCCACGACCACCTTCGTCCCATAATCCCACCTCCGCCAAACTGCTTTACGGCCTGATTGCCCTACGTAAACTGCACCCGCACGGGGGCCCGTTGTTCCTCAGCGATCTCGAAGAACGGCCGGTCCTGAAAACCGGCCATCCGAGCGATGAACACATCGGGCAGGACCCGCAAGCGGGTGTTGTAGTCACGGACGACGGCGTTGTAATACCGCCGGGCGTTGGCGATGTCGTTCTCGACCTCGCTCAGTTGGCCCTGAAGTTGAAGGAAGTTTTGGCTCGCCTTCAGGTCGGGGTAAGCTTCGGCCAGGGCAAACAGTTGCCGAAGGGCGCCCGTCAGTTGATTTTCGGCCTCGATGCGGGCCTGAGGCGTCGGAGCCGCCAGGGCGGCGTTGCGGGCCCGGATGACGTTTTCCAGGGTCGTCCGCTCGTGGGCGGCGTAGCCCTTGACGGTCTCGACGAGGTTGGGGACGAGGTCATGACGCCGTTTGAGCTGGACGTCCACGTCGCTCCAGGCGTTATCGGCCAGGACCGACAGGCTGGCGACCCGGTTGTAGATGCGGATAACGGCCACGACCAAAACGGCCAGGAAACCGACGACGATCAAGAGAACCACCATAGATGACCTCCCGCGTCCTACAGCGTGACGGCGTAATAGCGTGACGATGGCATGGACAACCTACGTGGGATCATGGCCCCATGAGCCGCGAGCTACTTTCGTCACGTTATCTCGTCGTCACGAAGCCCGTTCCAATCGGGCCCTTCCAGGGGTCCTCCCTGCGACACGCCACGCCG
>JAUQPV010000131.1 GCA_030550225.1 Acidobacteriota bacterium
CGACCCCGACCCTCCCCCACGTGTCTATCCCCGTAAACACTTTGTCGAATCGGTTAGACACCTGGAACCCGTCTCAAAAGTCCCTGACCCCAGGGAGAAAGAAGCTCTGGATCGAGGCCCTCACCCTACCCTCTCCCCCAGGGAGAGGGTCTTGAGATGAGTTCAAAGGGACGGAGTGATGAAGTGGCAGAGTGACGAGAAGCGGTCTCATAAATCCGATGAGACCGGGATCGGACCCTCGATATTAAACCATAGACCATGGACCACAGACCATAGACCTTAGACTTGCCTGGGTCAAGGGGGTGCCTCGTCTTAAGAAAATCCTGCCCCGTTTAGGGAAAGGGATTTATGAGATTGCTTCGAGTAGCCGCTGGGGCGACCGGCCGGGCACCCCTACATACCGACAGGGCAAAATACACCCAGGTGACCCTCATGGGCCGACCTTCCCGTCTTCCGTCCTCTTCTCACGGGGTCGGACCTCGTCGGGCGTGATGAGGCCGACGGCTGTCTGGGCCTCCCGAAGAGTCTCGTGGGCGATGGCCCGGGCCTTCTGGGCCCCCTCGTGGAGGACGCCCATCAGGTCGTCCCGGCGGGCCTCCCAGTCCCGCCGACGGGCCTGAATGGGTTCTAAGAATCCGCTCAAGTTCTTGAACAAAATCTGCTTACAGTCGATACAGCCGATCCCGGCCCGCCGGCACTCGACGTTCACAAAGTCGATGTCCGGTTGAGGCGAAAAGACCTTGTGGAGGTCAAAGACGGGGCACACGTCTGGATTCCCGGGGTCGGTCCGACGGACCCGGGCCGGGTCTGTGACCATCGGGCGGAGCTTCTCCCAGACGACGGCCGGTGGGTCGCTCAGGTAGATGGCGTTGTGGAAGCTTTTGCTCATCTTGCGGCCGTCGGTGCCGGGTACGCGAGGGACCGGCGTCAGGAGCGCCTGGGGCTCGGGGAAGACGGGCCCGTACAGGTGATTGAAGCGACGGACGATCTCCCGGGCCAGCTCCAGATGCGGGAGCTGGTCCTCGCCGACGGGTACGATCTCGGCCTTATAGAGGATGATGTCAGCCGTCTGCAAAAGGGGATAGCCCAAGAAGCCATAGGTGTCCAAGTTTTTCTCGACTAACTGTTGTTTCATTTCTTTGTAGGTCGGGACCCGTTCCAGCCAGGGGAGGGGCACGATCATCGAGAGGAGCAAGTGGAGTTCGGCATGTTCGGGAACGTGGGACTGCACGAAGATGACGGACCGTTCGGGGTCGATGCCGACGGCCAGCCAGTCGAGCAGGATCTCGGGGATGGACTCCCGCACGACCTGAGGCGTCTCGTACTCGGACGTCAGGGCGTGGTAGTCGACGATGACGTAAAAGCACTCGTACTGGTCTTGGAGCCTGACCCAGTTGACGAGCGCCCCGCTCCAGTGGCCCAGGTGGAGCTTCCCTGTCGGCCGCATGCCGCTTAGGACCCGTTGCACCATAGCGCTATCCTCGATTCGGCAGATGGGCAGACGGTCACTTTGCACCCGCCCGAGATGACCCGGATGACCTCGACCTCGTCAGTCGGCTCGAGCCACTCGTCCTCAGTGACCGTCTCGCCGTTTCGGACGACGACGACCATGTTCGGCAAGACGTTCAGCCGGCGGAGGAGCTCCCGGACCTGCATGCGTTCCGAGAATTCCCACGACTGCTTACCCATCCGCACGATCATGGCCGTCCCAGGGACCGATTTCGTGGAGTCGACCGTATTTCAATATAATGAAAGCCGTCCGAAAAGTCAGATGCCCGGGCAGGGGCCTCAGGCCCCGGGGGCCGGGTCCCGCCTTGTACGATCGAAGCTGATGGAGAACGGCGATGGCTGGACAGCCTGGGAAGCCTTCGGTCGATGGCCGTCTATCGCTCGCCCTTCGTTACTCGCTCCTCGTCCTTTTGCTGGCCGGGAGCGGCCTTCGAGCGGATGCGCCGCCCGACGGGAGACGCCTCCGGTCGCCGGTTCCCGGTCTTCGGTCGGCGATGCCCGCAGGGGAGGCCGTCCTGCACAGCTACTTACGGGAGTTGACCCGTATCCCGCCGGGGATGGACCTGCGTCCGCTCCAAAGGCAAGGCTGGGCGAAGGGGTTCCGGTGGTTCGACTCGAACGTCTTAGTCCGCATCCTGCCCCTCCCCGACCGGAAGGATGAGGTCGTCCAGGCGTTGACCCAAATCCCGGGCGTGCAGGTGACAAACGCTTATCCGACGGCCATCGAGGCCCTCGTGCCCTACGATCGGGTCGGGGCGCTGGCTTACGTCCCCGGCGTTCGCCAGGTCACGCATCCGCGATGGTTCCGGCCGATGGTCGTCTCCGAGGGCCTGTCGGTCGTCGGGGCCGTCCAGTGGCAACAGCTCCCTCGGGTCCTGGGGACGACCCGGCCGACCCGGGTCGGCGTCGTCGACATCGGGTTCAAGGGATATCAAAACCTGGCAGGTACGGAGCTTCCCCCGACAAACCGCATTCATACCCGCAATTTCCGACAGGACCGGGATTTCGAGTCGACCGAACACGGGACGGGCGTTGCCGAAATCGTCATCGACTTTACGCCGGACGTCGAACTCTACCTGGCGGCCATCAGCACGAGCGGCGAGCTGGCCCAGGCCATCGACTGGCTCCGCCAGCAGGGCGTGCAGGTCATCAACGGGAGCATCGGGACGGGCGTCCGGGCGGGGAACGGCTGTTGCAGTCCCGAGTATGACGAGCTCGACCGGGCCTGGCGAAGCGGCATCATCTCGTTTTTTGCCGCCGGCAACGAGGCCCTCTCCCACTGGTACGCCCCGACGTTTGCCGACCCGGACGGGGACGGCTGGCTGAACTTTCAGCCCTCAGGCATATCGGTCCCGGGTCCCCTCCCGGACGGGACTGAACGCAACTGCTTTCGGGCCGAGCGGGGTCGCAACCTCACGTTAGCCCTCCTCTGGTACGATTGGCCGGTGACGGCCCGGGATTACGGCCTCTACATATTCGATGCCGCTTTCCTGCAATGGATCGCCGTGGCCGATGAGCCCCAGACGGGGTCACAAGAGCCTGTCGAATACATCGAATTGACGGGTCTGATTCCCCATGACGGGACCTACTGTGCGGCCATCCGACGGAACCGGGGTGCCGGCGACGTACCCGTCGAGTTGTTTATCGACAGCGACCTCTGCGGGGGTCGGACGCCTTGCTTTACGTATGTCGTCCCGGACTTTAGCATCATCGGCCCTGCCGACAGTCCGAACGTGATCGCCGTGGGCGGGACCGTCTGGAATACGGACGTCTTGGCACCGTACAGCTCGTGGGGTCCGACGTTGGACGGCCGGCTGAAGCCCGACCTCACGGCTCCGACCCATGTGAGCACACGGACATACGGAGACCAAGGCTTTGTATTCGCCGGGACCTCGGCGGCGACGCCCCATGCGACGGGGGCCGTGGCCCTGATGCATCGGAAAGTCTTCTCGGCATTTTCGGGCACGACGATCTATGAAGTCCTGAAGGCCCGCAGTCGGGACCTCGGTCCCCCGGGCCCCGACCGGATGTACGGATTCGGACGACTCTTTATGCTCCCGCCGCATTAGGGCAAAGGGCAAAGAGCATAGAATCCTCCTTGGCCCTTCGGGAGGTGTAGGTATGCGTTCCAGGGGATGGGCGGCCTTCTTCCTGCTGGGACTTCTGGCGGCCCGGGACGCCTGGCCGACGGAAGGCTTCCGGCGCGGCCTTCAGGCTGTCGTCGGGGGCGGTGCGGTCCGGAGCGTCGCCGAGGATACGGCGACGGGCGGAAGCGTCCACGCGGGCGTCCTCGTCCCCTTGTCGGACGCCTTCGCCGGCCTCGTTCTATTAGAGGTCGCGCCCTTTTCGAGTCACGCCGGGAGCCCCTTGGGAGAGGGGACCTTCCGCATCCAGATGGTCACGGCGGGATTCGTCTTCCGCCCCTTGGGCGGTGATTGGTCCCCCCTCGTGATGGCCGGCGGCCTCTACCAGGCCTCGGCCTTTTCCATCCGAGACCCGGCGGCCTTCGCGGTGGTCGGCGTGGACATCCGCACGTCGAACCCGGAAGCGACGGCCGGTGTGTGGGGCGGCGTCGGCCTGGACTATCGAATTTCAGACCGCATATCCCTGTGGGCCTGGGGCCGGAAGGCCCTCCTGCGCACGAAACTGCAGATCCGGGTCGCCGACCGCGTGACGGGCCTCGCCTTCGAAGCGAAGACAGACTCCATCCCCTTAGACCCCTGGTGGGTCCAGGGGAGCCTAATCTTACGCTTTTGAGAAGTACCCGGGCCAACCAGCGGGGCTCCCCCGTCGAACGGGCTGGAGGGGCGACCTGGCGGGTCGCCCCTCCTTCAGGGAAATCTCCGTTCATGCGGCCTGCTGTCCCGAAGCGGAGGGCGGGGACTCCATCAACTCGTGGAGCCGCTTCTCCAGGGCCCGCGCCTCCTTCAAAGACGGGCAGGCGATGAAGATCGTGTCGTCCCCGGCGATCGTCCCCGTGACCTCTTCCCAGTTCGAGCGGTCGATCTCGTAAGCGATGCTGGGCGCATAGCCGGGAGTCGTCCGGACGACGACGAACGCGCTGGCCAACTCAAAGTCGGTCACACATTCATGAAACCGGCGAATGAGGACCGCGCGTGGCGTTTCGATTTGGCTTCGAAACTCGGCGGTATACCGATAGCCCCCGTCGGCCGTGGGGACCTTCACGAGGCCCAACTCTCGAATGTCCTTCGAGAGGGTCGCCTGCGAAGCGCGGAAGCCGCGCTTTTGCAGTTCGGCCACGAGCTCCTCTTGGGTCGAGATCGGCTTTTCCTCGATGATCCGGAGGATCTCCTTTTGACGGAGTGTCTTTTGCCGAGGCATGTGCCCCTCCTTGATACTGAGTTTTCTCCCATAATTATAGGACACCCGGACCAGAGTGCAAGTTCATCGAGGGGTACTTACAGTAGACCGGAAAAGGTGGGGAAAAACATTACCCGGAAAGGATGTCCTGATGTCCGGGGGTGCCAGGCCGTCCAGCCCCGGGCCTGGGCCTCGGCCTCCAGTCGGGGTCGGGCCTCGGGGTCGACCCATAGGACGATGCAACCCCCGCCGCCGGCCCCACAGACCTTGGCCGCCCCGATGGCCGGGTCCCGCCAGGCCAGGACGTCGGCCACGGCCGGCGTGACGATAGCCGGGTGGAGGCTTCCGCGGGCGTCCATCTCCTGCCGGATGGCTCGGGCGCAGGCCCCGTCGTCCCGGCGTTCGATGGCCTCGACGAGGGCCTGGGCGGCCCGCCGGATCGTTTCCATCGCCCGACGGACCGGGGCTTCACCCTCGATCAAACGTTGGAAGACCTCCCAGTTGTTCCGGCCGGAAAATCGACTTTCCCCGACGTACACGAGGAGCAGTCGGGCCAGGACCCAGTCCCGGGCCGGGGCCAGGGAATACCGGTCCCAGCCTTGCCACGTCCACCGCCAGGCGTGGAGACCCCCATAGACCGCCGCCAAGTGGTCCTGCAAGCCCGTCGGGACCTGGATGCTCTGGGTCTCCAGGAAGTAGGCCTGCCGGACGAGCGAGGGGCGGGGCACGGTCGTGCCCTTCCAGCGGGCCAGCGTCCCCAAGAGGGCAACCGTCAGGGCCGATGACCCCCCGAGGCCCGACCCGGACGGGACCTCGGAGACGATACGAATCCGCAGGGGGTGCGGGGGGACGACGCTACGGACGACCCTCCAGACCAGCTTCCAAGCCTCCGGCGGCTCGGCCGCCAACGTCTCGGCCGTCCACGTCGGGAGGTCCGACTCGCTTTCCAGGACCCACCGGGGCGACGGCTCGGTCGTCACCCGTTGGTAGCGGTCGATGGCGACGTTGACCGTCAGGCTATCGGGAAGGATGGCGTAGATGGGCCAGATGTCCAGCGTACCGCCGGCCAGGTCCACACGTACAGGCGCTTCCCCGATCCATCCCATCGCCTACTTCTCGTCGGCCGGGAAGCGCCGGAAGAATAACCAGTAGAAGAGCCATTGGACGGCGACGCTCCAAGCCAGAACACCGAGCGTCTCGACCCAGTACCCCCACAGGCCCAGGATGTGGACGACGATCCCGGCGATGAGGAAGCCCGTGAGCCAGACATAGAGGGGACGCGGTAGTCGCACGTACAAGTACTGAAGCCAACTCAGCGCTACGACGAGCAGAGCGGCCCCGAGTAAGACTAAGACCATCGCCAGATTCTCACGAACCGGGCGGCTCCGTTTGGGAGAGTCGGGGGAGGAATAGGGAATAGTCTATAGTCTATGGCGGGCCCGACGAGACTCGAACTCGCGACCTCAGGCTCGACAGGCCTGCGTTCTAACCACCTGAACTACGGGCCCGCCGGACAGTGGCTCTGTATCTAAATATACGAAGCCCCTTGCGGCGTGTCAAGGTTCGGGAATTCGGGAATCCGGCAGTTCGGGAGTTCGGCAGTCGGCAGGTCGGGAATTCGGCAGTTTGGCAGATGGGCAGGTCGGCAGTTCGGTAGTCGGCAGGTCGGCAGTTTGGCAGATGGGCAGTTCGGCAGTTCGGCAGTTCGGCAGGTGGGCAGTTCGGCAGTCGGCAGATGGGCAGGTCGGCAGATGGGGGACGCCGGAATGACGTCCCGTGTTCTAAAGTCGGACACCACTACGACGGGTGGTCCTAACAGGATGACACCGGGATGACGGCCGGTTCCTGAGGTAGATACCGCCATAACTGGCGGTGTTCGGATGGGGTGGATGCCGCCGTCACCGGCGGTGCCAGGACAGGGAGACACCGGCAGCGATGCCGGTGTTCTGAGGTATCACGTGTCACTACCGAGATCGCTTTGGTAGTAATCAACTTGTAATTGATATGTTTCCCCTCACCCGGCTTTTCCCCCAGAGGAGAGGCGTCCCTACCCGGTTCCCTCGCCCCTGGGGGAGAGGGACAGGATAAGGGGGAATGCATCAGTTACAAACTGATCGTCCCAACCTACCTGCCGACTGCCGACCTGCCCACCTGCCAACCCCTATGCCCGTCCCTGGGGCGGCAGGGCCCAAAGCGCCAAATGCCGACGGGCCGTGATGAAGGCGATGACGACAGCCG
>JAUQPV010000132.1 GCA_030550225.1 Acidobacteriota bacterium
TTGTGCCCCTTCTTCTGGCTCCGTGCCCAGGGTCGCCCATTTGCCGAACTGCTGAATTCCCGGACATGAGGGCTGGGCGATGTCGTTTACCTTACACGACCTTTTGAAGCGCCTGATCGAGATGGAGGGGACGGACCTGCACATCACGACGGGCCAACACCCCATCGTACGGATCCACGGGGCCCTGGTCCCCCTGTCGGACTTTCCCAAGCTGACCCCAGTCGACACGAAGCGGCTGTGTTACAGCGTCCTGACCGATTCGCAGAAGAAGCGGCTGGAGGAAAATCTCGAGCTGGACTTCTCCTTCGGCGTGAAGGACGTCGGTCGATTCCGGGCCAACGTGTATTTCCAACGGGGGTCCATCGCCGGGGCCTTTCGTCTGATTCCCTTTGAAATCCGGGGGTTTGAGGAATTGGGCCTCCCGCCCATCGTACAAACGCTCTGTAATAAGCCGCGGGGCCTCGTCTTGGTGACGGGTCCGACGGGGAGCGGCAAGTCGACGACCCTGGCGGCGATGATCGACAAGATCAATCGAGAGCGACCGGTGCACATCGTGACCATCGAGGACCCCATCGAGTACATCCACCACCACAAGCGGGCCATGGTCAACCAACGGGAGGTCCACAACGACACCCATTCGTTCGCCAATGCCCTGCGGGCTGTCTTGCGGCAGGACCCGGACGTCGTCCTGGTCGGGGAGATGCGGGACTTGGAGACGATCGAAACGGCCATTCGGATTGCCGAGACAGGACACCTGACCTTTGCGACCCTCCATACCAACTCGGCGGCCGAGACGATCCACCGGATCGTGGACGTGTTCCCTCAGCATCAACAGCCCCAGGTCCGGGCTCAGTTGGCTCTGATCCTACAGGGCATCATCTGCCAGGCCCTGCTTCCCCGGGCGGACGGTCGGGGCCGCGTGTTGGCCTGCGAGGTCCTGATTCCGAACAAGGCTATCCGGCACCTCATTCGGGAGGACAAGATCCACCAAATTTATGGCGTCATGCAGACGGGCCAGATTCAACACGGGATGCAGACTTTCAACCAGTCGCTGGCTCAGCTCTATCTGAGTCGAAAGATCACGCTGGAGACAGCCCTGAGCGTGTCCCACGACCCGGACGAGTTGACGGACTTGATCAACCGTCGCGGGGGTCAGCCGGCGGCTCGACCGGCTCGGTGATGACTGGCCATTCGGGAGTTCGGTAATCCGGGAATTCGGCCGTTGGGCAATTCGGCTATTCGGGAGTTCAGCCATGGGGCCGATAGGCGGACGAGGATAAAGAGCCGAGAAGCAAAAGGCGAGAAGTCCGAAGTCGCGGTGGCTAAGAATTTCGCCCTGACCTGATTCCCGAATGGCCGGACTGCCGAATTGCCGAACTGGAGGGACGGCATGCCGACGTTTGAATATCGGGGTCGGCGGGGTGACCAGGTCATGACGGGCGTCATCGAGGCGGGGTCCAAGGACGAAGCCCGGGCGCTCTTGCGGCGTCAACAGATCATCGTCGACCAGCTCAAGGAAAAGGGCCGAGAGATCGCCTTACCCTTCCTCCGTCGTGGGGTCCCTATCAAGGACCTGGCCGTGTTCACGCGCCAATTTTCTGTCATGATCGATGCGGGCCTGCCTATCCTGCAGTGCTTGGAGGTCCTGGCGGGTCAAGCGCAGAACAAGGTGTTCCAACGGACGCTGACGGCCGTCCGGGACGACGTCGAGGCCGGTTCGTCCCTGGCGGGTGCGCTTCGCAAGCATCCGACAGTGTTCGACGACCTCTACTGCAACCTCGTCGCCGCCGGCGAGGCGGGTGGGATTCTCGACACCATCCTCCAGCGGCTGGCGGCCTACCTGGAGAAGATCGTGAAGCTCCGCCGGGCTGTCCGCTCGGCTTTGACGTACCCGGCCGCCGTGATCGTCATCGCCGGCGTCGTCGTGTGGGTCATCCTCACGTACGTGATCCCCACGTTCCGGGACCTGTTCGCCGAACTGGGGGCGACGCTCCCCTTACCGACCCGTATCGTCATCGCCTTGAGCAACGTCTTGGCGCGATTCGGATGGATCGTCCTGATCTTGCTGGTCGTGGCCTTCATCGCCATCCGCCGGTGGTACAAGACGACCCGGACGGGGCGGATGACGATCGACCGGCTTCTCCTCCGCACGCCGATCCTCGGCGGCGTCCTCCGGAAGATCGCCGTGGCCCGATTCTGCCGGACGATGGCGACCCTCATCAGTAGCGGCGTGCCTATCATCGAGGCCTTGGAGGTCACGGCCAAGACGTCGGGTAACGCCGTCGTCGAGGAGGCTATCCTGAAGGTCCGGACGGAGGTCGAGGCCGGTCGGGGGATCGCCGAATCGATGGACCGGACGGGCGTGTTCCCGGCCATCGTCACCCACATGGTCAGCGTCGGCGAGCAGACCGGCGCCTTGGACACGATGATGAACAAGGTCGCCGAGTTCTACGAAGAAGAGGTCGACGCCGCCGTCGAGGGCTTCATGGCCCTCATCGAGCCGGTCATGATCGCCTTCCTGGGGCTTGTCATCGGCTCTATCGTCGTGTCGATGTACTTGCCCATTTTCGGCCTCGTCAGCAAGATCGGATAGTCGTGGTCCGTACCACGTCGCCTCTACTGGAGCGGTACCTGGCCATCCGGGTCCTGGTGGCCACGGTCGTACTGGGCTCGATCCTGGTCACTCAGGTCGTGGCCCAGGAGGTCCTGAGCGTCCGTCCCCTATACACATTGATCATCTACGTCCTGACCTATTCCCTGGTCAGTGTCTTTCTGTACCTGGCGCTGGGCTTCCGGACCGGTCTTCTCTACCTTCAGTTCCTATTGGACCTCAGTGCCATCACGGCCCTGGTGTACCTGACGGGCGCCTACCGGAGCCCCATGAGTATACTGTACGTGCTGTTCATCGCCGTCAGCGGACTGGCCTTGAGCCGGGCCGGCCTTTTCCGCCTGGCGGCCGCGGCCGTCATCTTCTACGGGCTGATGGTCCTGGGCGTCCTGTTCCGGTGGCTTCCAGTCTATGCTTCCGAGTGGTTTCCCGTCGATCCGGAACCCTCGAAGCCTGCCCTGTACAACCTGCTCCTTCATCTGACGGCATTCCTCCTGACGGCCTGGCTCGTGAGTATCCCGACCGAGCACGCCCGGCGTTCCCAACGGCAGGCCGTCGAGGAACACCAGAAACTCCAGCACACGCAAGAGGTCCTCCAGTTTGTCGTCCAGCAGTTTCCCGCTGGCCTGATCTTGACCGACACCCAAGGGCGCATCAGCTTCGCAAATTCGATGGCCCAGGCGATCCTCAGGACTTTTCCTGGGACCGACGACCAGCCCTGGTGGGAACGCTTGGGCGTGACCCTGGACGGGACGGCCTTCCAGACCGAATCGACCTGGCACTTTCGTTCGACATCCCCCCTGGGGCAGACCTACGACATCCTGGGAAGTCGATTTCCGGACGTCTCCCGGGGAAGCTTCTGGTGGCTGTGGATCTTGCGGGACGTGACCGAGGACCTAAAGCGTCAGCGGCAGGAGCAACTCCACGAGCGGATGCGAGCGACGGCCGAGATGGCCGCCGGCCTGGCCCACGAAATCAAGAACCCCCTGGCGGCCATCCATGCGGCCGTTCAACTCTTGGCCCGACAGGGTCGTCCCGAGGACCAGGAGGTCATCGAGATCCTGCTCAAGGAGACGGCTCGTCTTCGGGACGTTATCGACCACTTTGTACGGTTTGCGAGCCCGGCCCCGTTAAACGTGCGGGTCTTTCCGCTGGCCCAGGTCGTCGGGGACGTCGTCCGCTTGGCCCAGATGATCCCGACGGGCGACGGGCCGGTCCAATGGTTGACGGAAGTCCTCCCCGAGTCCCTGACCCTGCGGGCCGACGAGAATCAGATCAAGCAGGTCCTATGGAATCTCATCGTGAATGCCCTCCAGGCGATGCCGCGGGGCGGCACGCTCCGGCTGAAGGCCCGCCAGGAAGGTCATTGGGTCCACCTCAGCGTCCAGGACACGGGCTCCGGCATCCCGCCGGAGCGGCTCCGGACGCTGTTTCAGCCCTTCCAGCCCTCCTCGACCGGTGGCCTTGGTCTTGGACTGGCCATCGTGTACAATATCGTCCAAGCCCATGGGGGGTACATCGAGGTCACGAGCCGCCCCCAACAGGGCACCCGCTTTGACATCTGGCTCCCCTCAGGGATGGTATGAAGCCCCACGTCGTGATCGTCGACGACGAGGTCGGAATCCGAGAAGTCATTCGTATGACCCTCGTCCGGGAGGGTTATCAGGTCTGGGTCTTCAGCACGGGGACGGAGGCCGTCGAGTTCCTCAAGCAGAACATCGTCGACCTCTTCATCATCGACATCCGCCTCCCCGACATGGACGGCATCGCCCTTTTGCGAGCGATCCGGGAGAATGATCCCTACCTGCCCGTCATCGTCATCACGGCCTACGCTTCCCTGGACACGGCCCTGGAGGCCTTGCGGATGCACGCCCGGGACTACCTCATCAAGCCCTTTGACCTCAACGAGCTCGTCCTTCGGGTCCGCCGCTGTCTGGAGGAATATCAACTGTGGCGGGAGAATTGGTTCCTCCGCCAGCAGGTCCGTCAGCTTCAGATGCCGTCCGAGCTGGTCTTCGAGAGTCCGGCCATGAAGTCGGTCCTGGACCTCGTCCAGCGGATCGCCATGACGCCTCACACGGTCCTGATCACCGGCGAGAGCGGGGTCGGTAAGGAGGTCGTCGCTCGCCTGATCCACGAGACGAGTCACCGGACAGGTCCCTTCGTGTCCATCAACTGCGCGGCCGTCCCGGCCACCCTCCTGGAGACGGAACTCTTCGGCCATGTCAAGGGGGCCTTCACGGGGGCCGTCACCCACAAGAAGGGCCTCTTCGAGGTCGCCAACGGCGGGACCCTCCTGCTGGACGAGATCGGTGAGCTCCCCATGGAAGTTCAGCCGAAGCTCCTGCGGGCCATCGAGCACCGGACGATCCGTCCCATCGGGGCGACCCACGAGGTCGAGGTCGACGTCCGCTTAATTGCGGCGACGAATCAGGACCTGCAGGCCCGCGTTCAGAGCGGCCAGTTTCGGGAAGACCTGTTTTACCGCCTTCACGTCTTTCACGTCCGGGTCCCGCCCCTCCGGGAACGTCGGGAAGACATCCTGCCCCTGGCCGAGATGTTCCTGCGGAAACACAGCCGCCTCGTCCAACACCCGATCCGCCGCCTGGCCCCAGAGACCCAAAGGGTCTTCCTGGAATACCCCTGGCCGGGCAACGTGCGGGAGCTGGAAAATACGATCGTGCGAGCCGTCCTCATGGAGGCTCACGACGAACTCCACCCCCACGCCCTGCCCTCTGAGATCCTCCAGAAGGCCGTCGGGATAGCCGTCCCCGTGAGTCCGCCCGACACCCTCCCGGAGGGCCTCGACCTGGACGCCTACGTCGAGCAAGTCCGTCGCCGTTTCATCGAGCAAGCCCTCCGAAAGACTCGGGGGTCCCGCAAGCGGGCCGCCGAGATCCTCCGGATCCCCGTCCGGTCCCTAAAGTACTATATGCGGAAGTACGGCCTCTCGGCCCGCCAGTTCCGGACGTGAAGCCGCCCGGGGGCCTGGACGACGACCCCCGGGCCCGAGCCGCTTACTTGACCTCGATGACCCGACCGGCGCTGGGCTCCCGCTTGGGAAGCGTCAGCCGCAGGACACCGTCCTTGAACTCGGCCGAGACCTTATCGGCGTCGACCGTCTCAGGTAAGGTGAAGCTCCGCAGGAACTTCCCGTAGAACCGCTCCTGCCGATGATAGTCGACCCCTTTTTCCTCCCGCGTCAGCCGCCGCTCGCCCTGAATCGTCAAGACGTTGTTCTGGAGCGTGACCTTGACGTCCTCCTTCTTCAAACCTGGCAGGTCGACCTCGACGATGTAAGCCTTGTCGTTTTCATAGACGTCCACGGCCGGTGCCCATAGGTACTCCCGTTCCTCTTCCCGGCGCACGGTCGGGAAGAACTCCTCGAAAAGACGTTCCATACGCTCCGTCAGGCGTTCCATCTCCCGGAAGGGGTCCCACCGACGGAGCTCCCGGAAAGGTGACCACCTTACGAGGGCCATGGCTCACCTCCGTGGGTGGAAGTCTCAGGTCCGCGGGGTGCCCGTTGGACCCCAGGACCTGGCTCCCGAGACCCCTCCGGGGGTCCCGGGCGTCAAGTCCCCGGTATCCGCCTGCAGGGGCGGGGGTTGAATGCCCCGCCCGATCCGGGTGAAGGCTTACTGGACCTTCACCTCGATGGGCCGTGCCTCCGGCTTCTTGGGGAACATGACCCGCAAGACGCCGTTCTGAAACTCCGCCGTCGCCTGATGGGCGTCGACGAAGTCCGGTAGGGTGACCGAACGATAGAACTTACCACTCCAGCGCTCCTGGCAGTGGTACCGGTTTGGGGCCACGCCCTCTGGCGCCTTTCGTTCACCCGCGATATAGAGGACACCGTTTTCGACCCGGACCTGCAGGTCCTCTTTGGTCAGGCCCGGCAGGTCGGCCTCGATAACCAGGGCGTCGGCCCGTTCATACATGTCGATGGCCGGGGCGAAGGCCGTCTCATCGAAGAAGGTCCGGAGTTCAGGGAAGACCGACTGGAGGACCCGCTCCATTTCCCGGATTGGGTCCCAAGTCCAGGTGGTCCAGGGAGACCATCGGACCAGGGTCATGGCGCACCTCCGTGCAGGGGTCTTATCGGGGGACTCGTCTGGGTCCCACACTCATGAATAAGGTAGGCCGTTCTTGAGTCTTTGTCAAGCATATTTTATAAGCGAGTTTAGCTCAATATAGTTTACTATAGAGTCAACTATTAGAAAAGCTTCACCATTTCGTCGCATCGGCCCTTTCTACTCCCCCAGGAAGCCCAACCCGTATACCACCTTGGACCCTGCTCGGCCGATCCCCCCACCAGCCTGTGATCATCGATCGTCACGCCATTCCGAAGGTTTGGGGCTCACCGTTATCCCCTGCGTCTTTTGATCCACTCCCGATGGACGGATTACAATGAAAGTCTTTCCCCAAG
>JAUQPV010000133.1 GCA_030550225.1 Acidobacteriota bacterium
AGGGGCTGGAAAAGCCCCTCCCAGCTGGCCGCGGCTCCGACCAGGGGCGGATTTCAAGAAAACCGCTCCAGGCCTGTATACGCGAGCGATTCGCCCACCGAAAATGGAACAGTCACGCCGACGGCCCACCGCCAGATGCCGAAACATCGTCCTCTTCCCAGGGTCGGCCAGGCCGAGTCCATCCAGAGGCTCACGGACCGAAGGGCTATACTCAACCGCCTACAACTGGCCTGCCGCCCAAGGTCTATGGTCTATGGTCCAGACCCTCAGGATGCCGGCGCTCCCCGTATCTCGCATCCCGTATCTCGTATCCCGGATGTCGTCACGTCGTCGGGCCGGACGCTGGCTTCGAGGATCGGACCCAACGGGGGGCCAGGCGGGCCCGCAGGCGCTGAGCCTGTTTGGATTCGCCGGCCCGTTCATACAGCTCGATGGCGTATTTGTACTGGCGTCGTCGGGCGAAGAACCGGGCCCCTTCGGCCAAGTACTTGGTCCGGACGCAAAACTGGTAGGCCCTCTTGGGGCCTTGCTGATGGTAGATCTGCTCGAGCAGAGAGGCCAGTTCGTTGGGACTGAACATCGGGAGGGCCCGTCGCTCGAATCCGGCCAGGACCAGGCAGTACTTGTTATACGGCGTGACCGGGACGTGCCGGAAGCATTCCCGGGCCTGTTTCGACATGCCGAGGGCGAGGAAGCGCACGCCGGCCCGTTCCCATTGCCCTTGTCGAGCCAGTGCTTCGGCTTCCTGCTGGAGTCGGCGGCGCAAGGCCTCATCATAGGGCATCCTCAGCTCTAAGACATTTCGAAGGATATCCGGCCAGCCCTGGGTCTCACAGATTTCTATTTGGGTATCCAGCTTGAACATGGCGTAGAGCCGCTGGAAGACGGTATGGGCCGGTTCTCGCAAGTGGGCAGGAAGGGGCGTTTTCAGCCACTGTTCACATTGGGTTGCGACCGCCTGAGGGATCGGCGTGTAGTCGGGGCGAGAGACGATCGTGGGCAGGACATCGGACAGGTAGGCCAGGCACAGCAAGCCCGTTTCCATATCTCGGACTCGCGGCCATGCCGCCTCAAGGAACTGGTACACATACATGCCGTGCTGGTACATCTGGATGGTTTTACCGGCGTATAAGCGGGCCGCTTCGAGTACACGGTCGGCTCGCAGGAGACAGTCGATCGCTTCAAGGGGTCTTTCATTTTCCTGGTAGCACAGGGCGGCACCATAGTCCAGGCCGGCCTTTTCCATTTGTTGGGCCAGCCGGTTGAGTTCCGGGGATGGGTCAGGCATGGATTGGGCCCACCGGCGGAGGGTTCGCAGAAACTCGGGGGCCTGTCGCTCATCGGTGGGGAGCGCGCGAGCCCAGGCCATTAAAGCCCGTGGCGTGTCTTGGGTTTTGAGGTATAGTCGGGCGGCTTTGGTGAATTGCTGACTTTTTTCGTAGCACAGGGCGGCCAAGCGGTATTCCCGGAGGCGTTCCCATAGGGGGGCGGCCTCGGCGTACTTTTTCAGGAGGGTGAGCCGCAAGGCGTAGGGTCCGTGGGCTCGGACTTTTGGGGGACGCCGGGCGATGTCGCTTTCCCATGCCCGCATGCGTTCGGGGGTCCGGGCCTTGTCGTAGGACTCATAGGCGCGAAGCCATTCTTTCTTTTCTTCGTAGTACTGGCCGAAGAGGTAGGGGTCGTTGATCCGTTGGAGGCAACGCAGGCAATCCTTGTCGGTTCCGACCTGGCGCCATACCCGGAGGGCGTCGGTATAGGCATGGGCGATTTCGTAGCACCGACCGGCGTCGGCGAGGCGGCCGGCCTGTTCGTAACAGAGGGCCGCTTGAGCATACCGGCCCGCCCGTTCGTAGGCCTGGGCGGCGGTCGCCGGGTCGCCTGCCCGTTCGGCCGCCCGAGCGGCGGCTTCCCAGTGGCCGGCCCGTTGCCAGTACTGGGCGGCCCGGGACCAGTCATGGCGTTCCTCAGCCCAGCGGGCGAGTTCGTCGAAGCGACCCTGTTGCTCCAGAAGGGCCGTCCGGCAGGCCATCGCCCGTTCCTCGTCGCCGAGGCGGGTCCAGATTTCGAGGGCTCCGCCGTAATCGCCGGCCCGTTCCAGGCAGGCGGCCGCCGAGGGCCACGCTTCGATGGAGGTCCAGTGTTCGGCGGCCACGCGCCAGTCTTCACGCCGTTCAGCGTCCAGGGCGAGGGCCCGGTGCATGGCCTGGGGGAGCTGGGCGTTGCGGTAGCATTCGGCGGCGGCCCGGTAATGACCGTGGTCCATGAAGTAGTCGCCCTGTCGCTTCCAATCTTCCGGCGAGGACGTCCGACGCCATCGGGTGTCAAAAACGTGGAGGTCCGTCGTGACGAACACGATGTCCCGGACGGGGGGCCACCGCCAGATCGGGGCCCCTTCGGGGCCGTCGTAGACGATGAGGTCGTGGCGGGCCCGGGTGATGCCCACGTAGAGCAGGTTGATCTCGTGCTGAATGTAGGCGTGGTGGAGTCGGCGGAGCGACTCGGGGTCGCCCTGGAGGATCTGCCGCCACAGGGTCTGGAGCGTCGGGTCGCTACAGAACTTCCAGAGGACCACGGTATGGAATTCCAGGCCCTTGGCTTCCCGGATGGTGAAGATCCGCTCGGTCTTCAGGGTCTGACGCAGGAGGTCCCGCTCGTCCGTAGTCCGGGTCAGGATCGTCTGGTCGGCGGCGAAGGCCCGGAGGTGGGCCAACAGGTCCGTTTCCTGGACGTTCTCTAAGACGAATGGGGGGTGCCCCTGGAACTTCCACTCGTCCGGGCGTTCATCGTGGGTCACGCCGACGCGTTCCTGCTTCAGTCGGAGCAGGGTGTTGGCGAGTTGCACGATACTGCCCGTATTGCGAAAGTTCAGCGACAGGTAGTGGATTTCCGGGACGGCTAGGCCCCGTTCATAGAAGAGTCGTCGGACCTCTTCCCATCGGAACCCGCTCGGGTTGATGCTCTGCTTCGTGTCGCCTGTGAGGACGATGTGAGCCGGATTCCGCGCCAGCCGGAACAAGAAGGTCAGCTGGATTTCCGTCAGGTCCTGGACTTCGTCACAGACCACGAAGTCGTACAGGTCCGTCTCCCGAGCGGTCCGGTCCAGAGCCGCCAGGGCCGCCCGCGTGAGGTCGATCTCGTCCCAGGCCTGACGCCGTTCGAGGGCGTCCTGGTACCAGGCGGCGATGGCGTATATCGCCTTTCGGTCGGCGGCGAAGAGGGGCGCGCGTTTGCGACTGAGGCGTTCGTACTCGGCCCACGTGAGCAGGGGCTGGTCGAACTCGGCGGCGGCCCGGGCGACCTCCTGGCCGATAGTGTGGAGGGCTCGAAGGAGTCGTTCCGGCTCCCGTTGGTACAACTCGGAGAGGCGTCGGATGGCCTCGGACCAGGCGAGGCCGAGCAGA
The DNA here is from genome assembly GCA_030550225.1 of Acidobacteriota bacterium. GTDB lineage: Bacteria > Acidobacteriota > HRBIN11 > HRBIN11 > HRBIN11 > HRBIN11. The sequence goes on from JAUQPV010000133.1 coordinate 3,402, forward strand.
CGCTGAAAGACCGGTTCGACCTTCGGGAACACGCGAGTATTCGGCAGGGCGAGCAAGTAGGCCTGTATCGTTTGGAGAGTTTCCGGGTCACCCGAGCCCCGTCCTAAAGCGGAGAGGGCTTCCTTCCATCGGTCGAGGTTGAACTGGGGTTTGGCGCCCTTGATGATGGCTCGGATCTCTTCCCAGACCAGGATGGGGTCGTACCGTTCGGCGTCGGGATAGCCCCGGAAGAAGCGCACGAACCGGAAGACATCGACTTCTCGGTCAGGCGGGAAACGGCGTTCGGCGTCGGGGACCCAGCGTCGGCAGAGGTCGACAAAGGTAACGAATTCCGGGGGGACGGGGTCCACGTATCCGGTGGCCCGGCAGAGTCCCTCATATAAGTGCCGGGCGAATCGGCTCAGGTACGGATGATACGTGACATAGAGTTTCCGGCGTCCGTGGAGCCAGGGACTGCAGAGGTAATAGACCGTCAGCGTGGTCTTGCCGCTACCGGCCGTCCCGGCGATGAGCAGGGGCGGCCGCCGCGGGAGGAGGCTCCGCTGTTCTTCCGTCAGGTACAGATAAGGCTCGAACTCTCCCGCTTCATAGAGGAGCAGGTGACGCCACTCGTCCTCCGTCAGGACGAACCATCGTTGCGGACCGCTCTCGTAGGTCACCCGGGCTTCGATGGGCTCCTGCGTGCGATAGTCCTCCCGAAAGGCCGTGAAGTCTGCGTCCCGGTGTTCCTCCACATGATAAGGGGTGAAGTGAAGGAAGGGGGCCAGTTCGGGCTCGATCCGACGGGCCTCCCGAACGACGGCGTCATGTTCGGCGATCGCCCACACGTAGACCAGGAGGGTCTCCGGGTCGCGAAGCGGATGCCCCAGCGTGAACAGCAGACGGTCGCCCCGGGAGACACGCCCCTCAAAGACGACCTTACCCGACAGTTGCTTGAGTTTTTTGACCCGCAGCCCGCCGTCCCACAGGCCACATTCGAGGAATTCAAAGACTTTGCGGAGTTGCTGACGTCGTTCCTTTGACAGTTGAAGCAGGTGCCGTTTCACCGAGTCGTTGACCAGGACGACCACACGCATGGGCGCACCCTGGGGATGGGAAGACTATGATCCAAAGGACGGGATGCGAAATGCAAGATGCAGGATGCGGGATGCGAGATGCGGGATGGTGCACGGCGGATTCGGCAAGGTACCCTTCACCGTTCGCCCTTCGCCTTGGACCGTCGGCAGGTCGGGGGTAGGGGCAGGCCTATGTGCCTGCCCTCATGCCTGCCCCTGGGATGGGCCTCTGGCGGGAGCGCAGGCGTCCCCGCCTGCAGGAGCGCCGGCCTCTGGCCTGCGGGAATCGCAGGCGTCCCCGCCTGCCGGAATGTGGCCCTCCGGCCTCCGGACATCGGGAGCCATCCCGGTGTCATCCTTAGAGAACCGGTCCGCGGCCCAAGGTCCGTAATCTATGGTCCGAGGTCTATAGTCCATGGTCTATGGTCTATGGTCCTCCTCCCAGGCCTACCCTCTGGGAGGGCAGGGGCCTTTCTTGACGTCCCGCTTGCATTGTGTATCTTAGAGTCCTCTCATGGCCTTGAGGAATTTATCTGCCTGCTGCCTATGACGATAGCTTGTCTATCTCGTCACCCCGTCGCCTCGCTCACTTTACCACTTTACCTGATAAAGGAGTTGGAAGCATGAGCGGTATATCGGGCGCCCTTACGAACCTTCAGAAGAACGGCGTGGAGGTCATCACCTTAGTCTTTACCGACGTCTTAGGCCGTCTCAAGGGCTTCAATCTCAGCGTCAACGAGATCGAGCGGGCTTTCTCGGAGGGGATCGTCTTCGACGGTTCCTCCGTCGAGGGGTTCGTGCGGATCGAAGAGTCCGACCTCATCGCTCGGCCGGACCCGCAAGCCGTATTTGTGGCGCCGGCTCAGGTCAGCGGCTTCAAGACGGCCTTCATCGTTTGCGACGTCCTGCGGGTCGACGGCCGGCCCTTCGAGCGGGATCCCCGGCATATCTTGAAGCGGGCCCTCGAACAGATCCAAAAGCAGGGTTACCAGTACTACGTCGGCCCCGAGCTCGAGTACTTCTATTTTGGGAGCGACTCGACGCCGACGCTCCTGGACGACGCCGGGTACTTCGATACCCTGCCGTCGTATCGGCCGACCCTGGCCCGGGAAGAGACGGTCAAGGTCCTTCGGGAGATGGGCATCGAGGTCGAGGCGTCCCACCATGAAGTCTCCCCGAGTCAGCACGAGATCGACTTTCGGTACCGGGACGCCCTGCGCATGGCCGATACGCTTCAGATCTCCAAGATGATCATCAAAGAGGTCGCCCGAAAGTATGACCTCTATGCGTCCTTCATGCCGAAGCCCATCTTCGGGATTAACGGGAGCGGGATGCATATCCACATGTCCCTGTGGCGGGGCGACGAAAACCTCTTTTACGATGCCAAGGACCCCTATCAGCTTTCGAGCCTGGCTCGACATTTTCTGGGGGGTCTCCTGAAGTATGTCAAGCACATCGCTCTCGTGACGAACCAGTGGGTCAACTCCTACAAGCGGCTCGTCGTCGGCTATGAGGCCCCGGTCTATATCTCGTGGGGCCGGTTTAACCGGTCGGCCCTCGTGCGGGTCCCGGCCTTCAAGAAGCCGGCCTCGGCCCGGCTGGAGTTCCGGGCCCCCGACCCGGGAACCAATCCCTACTTGGCCCTCGCGTGTGTCCTGACGGCTGGCATGCGGGGCGTCAGCGAACGTATCGACCCGCCTGAGCCGATCGAGATGGACATCTACCATATGCCTGAGGCCGACCGCCAGCGTCGGAGCATCGACACGCTCCCGGCGTCCCTCCTGGAGGCTATTGAGCTGGCCATGCAGTCGCCTATCCTGGCCGAGGCCCTCGGGGAGCCGCTGTTTGAAAAGATCGTCGAAAACAAGCGGGTCGAGTGGGACAAGTTCCGGATGGCCGTGACGGACTACGAGATTCAGACCTACTACCGGATGCTGTGACTTCGGCGTTCAGGGCATCGGGTGGCTATGAGACCGCCCCGCTTGGCGGGTAGGGTCTCGGCGTCTGCCGTAGCCCTACGGACGCCGCCATGACTGGCATTGCCAGGGCCTCAAAGTTCGCCTTTCTTCTGGACGCAGGCGTTCTCGCTTGCCGGAACGCAGACGCCCCCCCGTCTGCCGGCTGGACTTGCCCGACATGTGCAATCCCGCAGTAGAATTTCCACTGGCTTGAATGCGGGTTACAATCGAACCCCGAGAGTGGCAACATGCGGTGGGTCTGGGTGTTGGGCCTACTCCTCTTCGGGGGGCACGCCCTCGCTGGGACGGGTTCTCTTGAGGGTCCCGCAGACGGGGACGTCTGTGTTTCCGCAGGCGGGGACGTCTGCATTCCCGCAGGCGGGGACGTCTGCGCTCCGGCAGGCCAGAGGCCTGCGTTCCCGCAGGCGGGGACACCTGCACTCCTTGCAGACCCATCGCCTCGGGGCCTGACCCTGGCCGAGGCCATCGCCTTGGCGTTCCAACGGAATGGGGACCTTCAGGTCCGTCGGTCGGAGGTCGAAGCGGCCCGCGGCCGGGCCCGACAGATGACGGCACTCTCGAATCCTGAGGTAGCGACCGAGCTGTTTACCCTGCAAGA
>JAUQPV010000134.1 GCA_030550225.1 Acidobacteriota bacterium
ATGTTGGTCTGCGCCCTGGCCGGCCGAGACTTCATCCTGGCGGCCTATCAGGAGGCCGTCCGGGAACGCTACCGTTTTTACAGCTACGGGGACTGCATGTTGATCCTGGACGAATGATTCCGTCCCTTGTCCCCCATACGCCTCCCTGCAAATGAGGGATCGCCGTCGCCCTTTACCGCCGCCTGCACGGGTCGGGTGAAGACCCTTCTCGCGGAGGTAGGCCATGCTTCCCATCGTCGCGACCCTCGCCAAGTTGGCTCCCGTGGTGGCCCCCGTCGTGAAAGACGTCGCCGCCAATGTCGTCCGGGGCCTTACGAAACAGTCACGTCCGGACCTGCCAGGGATGGCCGATGAGTTTTCCCGTATCTCAGGAGACTTCCTGAACCGCCTCGTGAACCGGACGGAGCTTCCCGGCGGGTTGCCGACCATCGCACCGGGCGGGTGCATCCCGTCCCCGGAGCGCTCGCAAGACTGGAAACTCCCCATCATCTTCCCGCCGGACCCGAACCGCCTGGTCTTGGACCGCCTGATGACCCAGGTCGACCGCTTGCTGGAAGGCCTGACCCGAATCACAAACCTCCTCACAAGCCTCTTAAAGGACCTCTTTCCTCAGGGGCCGGGGACCGTCCAGGACAAGCCGCCGTCCCCCGGCGGCCTTTACACGGACATGGCCCGGACCGAGGCACCGGCGGTTTCCCCGCCGGCCGCGGGGAAGCCCTGTTCGTCGGAAGCGTCGTCTCCACCGTCCGGGTCGCCGTCCCCGAGTGGGCCCCCCGCATCCGTTCCCGTCCCGAAGGGGAAGCCAGATTCAACACCTGTCTCGACCGAGGGCCTTGGCGGTCGGACCCTGGAGCGCCTCTTTGACGACATGAACAGCGTCGAATCCCAGATCAACGGCCTGGACCCTAACGACCCGAAGGCTCAGTTTCGCCTCATGCAACTCCAGCAGAAAATGCAGAGGCTGACCCAGATGATCAATCTCATCGCCGAGATGCGAAAGGCTCTGCATGACACCTCGATGGCCATCATCCGCAATATCCGATGAGGCCCCGGCCCCGGAAGGACTATGGGCCGCCGACCGCAGACCACTACCGCTTCCTTTCAACTTGACCTATGGATACGGCTCTGGCGGGTTGCCCCTATCCTGCATCTCGCATCCTGCATCTGAATGCCTCATGGAGGTGCGTCATGAATCTTCAGGTGTGGCAAAGCCTCAAAGAGACTCTCCAGGCAGTCCTGGGAGATGGCCGATGGGATGAGGCTCTCGGGCTGAACGCAGAGGCCGTCTCGGCCCTCATCCAGACGGCCCATCAACTGGCCGAACAGGGGCGGCTCGACGAGGCGCAAGCCCTCTTCGAGGGGCTGGTCGTGCTGTATCCCCAGGAGGCCTACCTACATACGGCCCTGGGGTGTGTTTACATGCAGAAGGGCTGGACCGAGGACGCCCTGGCCGCCTTCCAGTGTGCCCTGACTCGGGACCCGACGGACGTCGTTGCCCATACGTATTTGGGCGAACTCCGTCTGACCCGCGGGGAGGTCGAGGCGGCCTTAGGACATCTGGCGCAAGCCGTCGCACTCGACCCGGCCGGGATGGATCCCTATGCGAACCGAGCCCGTCTGCTCAGTGGCCTTGCGGCGGCCCTGGCCCGGAACGGTGTCGGCCCAGGCGGGGACGCCTGAGCTCCCACGGGTGGGATGCCTACGCTCCATGAAACACCGGAGGGTCCCGGCGACGGCGGCCTTGGAAAGATCCCTGCAAAGGGGTATAATCATCGGACGTAGGAGAATTTGCAGTTATGAGACACAGGCACCGCCGGGCCGTCGAGGGGGCACTCCTGAGCGAGCTGGCGGCTCAAGTCCATCGGGGATTGGACCTGGACGCCTTCGTCCAAGCAATCCTGGAGGTCTTGGTCCGTCAGACGGGTAGCACGGGCGGTTGGGTCTGTGTGAATATGCCGGACCGCCCATGGCGGGTCGTGGCCCGGCAGGGGCTGGACATCCCGGAGACTTGCTGTCGGAATCAGGAAGCGGTCCCACTGGGAGCCCCGGTTTGCAGGTTCCGGATGTCGGAGGGCGACGGGCCGCCTCTGCATCGTATGGATATTCCCCTCTGGTCGGGCGACGCCCTCATCGGGGTCGTCGGTCTCCACGGTCGGGGCCGTCGGGGGCCTCGACTCTCGGTCGAGACCCGGGTATTCCTTCAAGGATGGCTGGGGTCCGTCTTGGCCGGGGTTGCCGAAGCAACGGCCCTCCGACAGTTGTACCGGGGACTCTTTGAGCATCTTCCCGTCGGGGTCTACCGCTCCACGCCGGAGGGTCGGATCATCGCCGCCAATCCGGCCGCCGTCCGGATGTTCGGGTACGATCGAGCGGAAGAATTCTGTGCCTTGAACGCTGTCCAGCTCTACGTGGACCCCGAGGACCGCCGACGGTGGCTCCAGATGTTCCAGGAGCGGGGTGAGGTCCTCGGGTTTGTCGCCCTCATGCGTCGGAAAGACGGCCAGGTCCTGTGGGTCCGGGATAGCGCCCGGGCTATCCGGGACTCGGCTGGTCAGGTCGTTTACCTGGAGGGCATCCTGGAGGACGTGACGGCCGCCCGTCAGGCCGAAGAGGCCTTTCAGGAGAGCGAAGCCCGCTATCGTCGTCTCGTCGAGCTGTCGCCCGATGGGGTCGCCGTCCATTTGGACGGCCGGATCGTGTATGTCAACCCGACGGGCGCCCGGATCATAGGCGCGACCTCGCCGGAAGAACTGATCGGGCGGCCGGTCTCAGACTTCGTCCACCCGGAATATCGGGCCGTCGTGGGGGAGCGCATCCGTCGGATGTTGGAGACGGGCGGAGCGGCCGAGCTCATCGAGGAAAAATTCGTCCGCCTGGACGGTCAAGTCATCGACGTGGAGGTGGCGGCGACGGCGATCCCGTACCAGGGCCGGACCGCCGTGATGGTCGTCTTCCGGGACATTACGGAGCGGAAGCGGGCCGAAGCGGAACGGAACCGGCTCTTGGACCGCATGCAAGCTCAGCAGGCGGCCCTGGTCCGGCTGGCGACGGAGCCGGCCCTGGCGGAGGGCCGATTAGACGATCTCTGGCCCGTCCTGACGGCGACCGTCGCCGACGTCCTGGGCGTCGAGCGGGTGAACGTGTGGGAGTTTTCGCCCGATGGGGCTGAGCTTCGGTGCCTGGTGAACTTTGAACGTTCGACCCGCCGCCACTCGGCGGGGGACGTCCTCCCGATGCATCGATACCCCCGCTATGTGGCGGCCCTTCGGTCCGGTCTGGTCATCGAGGCCTCCGACGTCCACCAGGACCCCCGGACGGCTGAACTGGCGGCTGACTACTGGTCGCCCTTGGGGATTGCCTCGTCACTGGACACCCCAGTCCGCCTGCGGGGCCGAGTCGTCGGGGTCCTCTGCTGTGAGCACGTGGGAGCCCCCCGGACGTGGACATCCGACGAGGTCGCCTTCGTCGCGGAAGTCGCCGACCTCATCGCCCAAGCCTTTTTGAACGCTGAGGTACGCCGTCTGGCCGAGGAAATCCGCCAGCGGGCGGATCGAGCCATCCGACTCCATCGGGCCAGCGAGGCCCTCAGCGTGTCCCGGCCCTTCTCGATGACGGCCGAGGTCATCGGTCGGGAGGCGGCCCGCCTGGCCGATACCGACCGGGTGGCCGTCTATCTGGTCCATTCGGACGGCACGGTCACGTGCGCATGGTCCCAAGGGGTCTCGGAGGTCTGGACCCGGGAGATGAGCCGATGGTATACCCAGCAGTCGTCAGTAGACCCGAAGTCCCTGACTGAGCTCTATTTTGTGCCTTCGTCGGAAGGATGGCCGACTGAAAATTACCGGACGGTGGCCCACCGGGAGGGCATCCGGGCGATGGCCGTCTGGCCTGTTATTTATGAGAATCGGCCCCGGGCTTTCATCGAGTGCTTCTACGACCGGGAACGCTCTTGGTCCGACGACGAACGGGAGATCATGCAGGCCTACACCCGGCAGGCGGCCATCGCCCTGGAAAATGCCCGCCTGATGACGGAGCTCCAGCAAAGGGCCATCTTGGACCCCCTGACCGGCGTTTACAACCGTCGGTACCTGGAAGACGCTTTGGAACGGGCCCTGGCCTCGGTCCGTCGGGGTGCCGGCCCTCATGCCTTGTTATACATCGACCTGGACAAGTTCAAGGTCGTCAACGACGCCTTGGGCCACTTCGCCGGGGACAACGTCCTGCGGGACCTGGCCCAGCATCTCCTTCAACGGACTCGCAAAAGTGACTTGTTGGCCCGCGTGGGTGGCGACGAGTTCGCCGTGCTAATCTACAACCGGGACGTGGCGGCGGCCGAGCAAGCGGCTGAGGGCTTTCGGCAGGCTGTCGAGGGCTACCGCTTCCGGACGGGGAGTTACGAGTTCCGTTTTACGGCCAGCATCGGCATCGCATCCATCACGCCGGACGCCGCCACGGTGGCCGACGTCTTGATGCAGGCCGACCTCGCCTGTTACGTCGCCAAGATGTCGGGTCGTAACCGGGTCCATCGTTATACGCCGGGCGACGTCCGGTGGTCCCATCGGGTCATGGACGAGGTGCGGCGGACCCAGCAAGTCCGGGAGGCCCTCCAGCGGGGCCGGATGGCCCTCGTCTTTCAGCCGGTCGTTCAGCTTCCGACGGGCACGCCCGTCTTTTATGAGGCCCTCGTCCGGATGGTCCAGGACGACGGTACCCTCATGCCGGCTCAGGAATTCCTGCCTTTGGTTGAGCGATATGACTTCATCCATGAGGTGGACTGGTGGGTCCTGAACCACCTGCTCGACAAGGCCCCGTCTTGGCCATCCCACCTGCAGTTGTCTGTGAACGTGTCGGTGGCCTTATTCGGTGACTCGACGGGTATCGAGCTGATGGAGACTCTGATCCGGCAGTGGAAGGCGACCGGCGGCCTCATCGTGGAAGTCCCCGAGGGGGTCCTCCTCCAACGGACCGCCCACGCCTCGTCCCTGATCCGGAAGTGGCATGGGATGGGATGCCGTTGGGCCCTGGACGGTTTCAGCGGGCAGACTTCGCTCCTGGAAGTCCTGGAGTCCACACCCTTTGATTACGTGAAGGCCGACGTGCGGCCTTTGACAGCCCTGGGCTGGACTGTGTCGGCCCGGGGGGCTATCGAAGCCATTTGCCATATAGCCCGAGCGTTGGACCTGAAAGTCATCGCCAAGGGTGTCGAAGACGAACAGACGGCCGCCGTCCTGCAAGAAGTCGGCGTCGATTACGCCCAAGGCTTTCTGTGGGGATCGCCCCAACCCCTGTAACGAAAGGCCGCTTCCCCTCGGTATTGTATCGGCAAAGCACCCGGCTCGAAGCCTACCGCACTTTTCTTCGGAGGAGGTGATCCATGAAACGATGGACGGTCCTGGGCCTGAGTGCCCTGTGGGTCGCTTCGATGGCCTTTCTGCCCGTTCTTGGAAGCTGGGCTGGCGAAAAAGGGGGCAAGGCGGTGACGGTGACCGGTGAGGTCATCGATACGGCCTGCTTCTTTGCCAAGGGCGCCAAGGGCAGTGGCCATGCAAAGTGCGCTAAGATGTGCATCGAGGGCGGCGTCCCGGCCGGTCTGCTGGCCGACGACGGCAAGGTTTACATCCTGGCCGGCGACATGATGGAGAATCCGGAAGCCTTTCAGAAGGCGAAGGAGTACGCCGCCCAACGGGTGTCCGTCACGGGGACGGTCGTCGAAAAGGACGGGACCAAGCTCTTACTAGTTCAGTCTGTTCAGCCCGCCCGGTAAGCCCGATGGACCTGGGGGGCAGGCTTTGCGCCTGCCCCCCTATAAGGCCGATCAGACGCCATTCTCACGGACCGTTGGAGATGGGGCGACACGGGCCGACGGGGACGTCGGCCTGACCCGCAGGCCCGAGGCCTGCGCCACCCCTTATTGCAACAAAGCGAGTGACGAATGGAAAATGAGGACGGTTCGCGATTGGCCATTCGCCACTCATCATTCCCGATTGGCCACTCACGCCTCGCCGTGGAGGATCGTCATCGGATGGGCGGTCCTCGCCGTCCCTTTCTGGACCCTCTTCGGCTGTTCGTTCCGTGCCAGCGCACCCGCCCAGCCGATGGCCTTCAACCACAAGGTCCACGCCGGGGATTATCAGATTCCATGTCTATACTGCCATACGTATGCTCGATGGTCGCCCGTCGCCGGCGTCCCCTCCATGGAGCGCTGTATGGGTTGCCATGCCTCTATCGAGTCGGACCATCCCGAGATCGGGAAGCTGAAGGCTTACTGGGCGCGGAAGGAGCCCATCCCGTGGGTCCGGGTCCATACGCTTCCGGCGTTCGTCCGCTTTAGTCACAAGCGCCACGTCCGGGCCGACATCACTTGTCAGACCTGTCACGGACCCGTCGAACGCATGGTCCGAGTCCGCCAGACGGCTTCTCTCGAGATGGGATGGTGCGTCGAGTGCCACCGCCAGCGGAAGGCTTCGACGGACTGTCTGGTGTGTCATTATTGACAGGGCCGTTCGGTTCGTAAGAATGGCGTTGGGACGGCCTTTCCTACTGCCCGAGAAGCACGGTTTTTCAAAAGATACGGGATACGGGATGCGGCGTCGGGACTTTCTGAAGGCCTTGGGCGTCACGACGACGGCGGCCGCCTTAGACGGCTGTCGGCGGCGCGTCCAGAAGCTCATTCCTTACGTGATCCCGCCGGAGGACGTCGTCCCCGGCGTGGCGGCCTGGTATGCGACCGTATGCCGGGAATGCCCGGCCGGGTGCGGTTTGCTCGTCAAGACGCGGGAGGGCCGGGCCATTAAGGTCGAGGGGAACCCGGCCCATCCGGTGAACCGGGGCCGCCTCTGCATCCGGGGTCAGGCCGCCCTGCAGGGTCTGTACAATCCGGATCGCCTCCGTCAGCCCATGCGGAAGCGACCATCCGGTGAATTTCGACCCGTCTCGTGGGAAGAAGCCGAGCGGCTCCTCGTCGAGCGGTTGGCGGAGCTCCGACGTCAAGGTCGGGCCGACCGCATCGCCCTCAT
>JAUQPV010000135.1 GCA_030550225.1 Acidobacteriota bacterium
GCGCCGTGTGAAACTACGAACCTCAAGCCGTCAGGCTGACGGAACAGCTCATCACCGAATTCAAGCAGGCCCTCGAGGAGGTCACCCTCGTGCCGGCCGCCGGCGGCCGTTTCGAGGTCTACATCGAGGGGGAAATGGTCTTCTCCAAGAAGGAGGTGGGCCGATTCCCCAAATACGAGGAAATTCGGTCAGCTGTCCAACAGCGGCTGAAGTCATGAAGGGGCTTGGGTCTTGCGGGGCCTGCGCGAACGCCGTCCCCTCCATTCCCAATTCGCAATCCGCAATTACCGTCGGCCCCCCCGCCCTTGGATGAAGACCTTTACGTAGTCAGCCATCGACAAGAGGGTGACGCCCAGCATGACCCACAGGGAAACGGCGGCGACTTGCGTCCAGAAGCCCTGGTACCGGTGGGCCAAGATGACCAGGGAGATCGTGACGACTTGAAGGACAAACTTCAGTTTCCCGAGCCATCGGGCCGACAGGACCATCCGGTCCCCGGAGGCGATGCCGCGCAGACCCGTGACGAAGAGCTCCCGGCTCACGACGATCGTCACCATCCAGGCCGGAACGAGCCGAAGTTCGACGAAGGCGATAAAGACCGAACAGACCAACAGCTTGTCGGCCAGGGGGTCCAGGAGGGCACCGACGCGGGTCTGCTGGGCCCGTTGACGGGCCAGGTATCCGTCCAGCAGGTCGGTCAGGGAGGCCACCCAGAAGATACCCAGGGCCCAAAATTCCAGGCCCCGTAAGGCCGTCAGGAGGATCACGACCAAGATCGGGGTCAGCAGGATCCGGAAGAGGCTCAGGGCGTTCGGGGTATTCCACCAAGAGGCGACGCTTGCGGGGGAAGCCGAATTCGAGTATCCTACCGACGGTTTCATGAGGGTCCCGCCGTGCTCGAGTGCCCGTCTTGTCATCGAGCCGTCGTGAGTATGAATTTTACGAAATGTCTGTACTGCGGTGCAACTTTTCCAGAGGAACTCCTCCGCCAGCTTCGCCCCCCGGACCTGAAGGCCATCGAGCACATGCTCCTCCTTCGACAATGGGCCGAGCGGGACGCCGTCGCCCGGTCGTATACATGGGCCCGTTGGATTTACGGCACGGGGGCCTTGATCTGGCTCGGCCTCACCCTGGGCATCGTCTACTACGTGCTTCGGCGCGGCGTCGCTGGACTCTACCTGGCCATCGCCTTGGCCACGACCACGCTGGCCTTCGCCGTGTTCTTCGTCTATAAAGCCCTTCGACCCCAGCCGATGTCGGGTCATCGAGCGTCCGCCTTCCGGTGGCGAGATCGGTATTAGGTCCCGAGGGTTGGGTGTCGGGTCTTCGCTTCTTGACCCTACGGCGTCTCGACGGGAGGGGCCTTCATGCTCGCCATCCCCCGGCAAGCTCGGCTCATCCAGACTTTGTTCCTGGTCACCGTCGCCTGGCAGGCTTTCGTATACGGATGGGCCTTCCAGGCTTCGAGTCCGCCGACCCCCGAGAAGTCAGACCGGCTCCTGGATCTCTCAATGGCCTGGACGGAGCGGGCCCGCCCGCCTTTGGGTGCCTTCCTCGAGCGGGTCATCGAGACCCAAGACCGGACGCCCGCCCTGGCCGCCCTCGGATTTCACGCCCTCTGGACCTGGATGGCCCTCGTCCTTGCCAGGACCCACGCCTCTGAGTGGGTCAGCGGTCTGTGGGGCTACATGCTGGCCGTTTGGAATCCCCTGGCCCTCTACGGGGTCATCGTCCGTCGATGGGACGTCCTGTTGGGTCAGTGCCTGCTGGCTTTAGGTTTTTACGCGTGGCTCCGCCGGCGGTGGATGACCGGCGTCTACCTCGGCTGGACGGCCCTGGCCGTGGACTTGCATGGCCTCTTCTGGTGGCCGGCCCTGGCGGGGCGCCTCCTGCGCCTACGCGGACGCTACCGCTTCGCCTTGGCCGTCCTCCCGGGCATCCTCCTCATGGCTTGGATGATGGCCTATGCGGGTTGGTGGGGCTGGGTCCAAGGATGGAGGACCTGGTGGTGGGGTCCCAAACCGGAGCCGGCGTTGGGTTCGAATGCGTGGACCTTTCTGACCTTGGCACCGGCGACGGACGCCTGGGTCGGATGGGTCAGTCTGCTGGGATGGCTCCTCGGGACCCTGAGCCTCTTGGGAGCCTATGTGACGGGGGCGCTTCGCTTTCGGACCCTCATGACATGGTGTGGCGTCCTGGGGTGGCTCCTCTTCTGGCGAAGCCGCTTCATCGAGATGGGTCTCGCCCTGTACTGGGTCGGGCTGTACGTGGCCCACGGGGCCCGGTTCTACCGGGAGCCGCTCCGTACATCGGCCGAGGCCGACGACCCCGAATGACTTCATCCCGGTAGTGATCAGGGGTAGCTGGCCCCTCCCAACGCCGGGAGTCATCCCGGCGTCAGTCCCCCAAGCACTACCATCCCACCTTTACGTTGTCACCCGGACTCGCAGGGCCTCCCCCAGCCGGTCGAACCCCTCCAGCCACCGGCGGGCCTGGGGGTCGCCTCGGTCGGCCCGCTCCCGGACCACCGGTCGAATCCGACGGGCCAGGTCGAAGTAAATGTTCTGGGCCCGCCAGAGGTCCAGGTCCAGGGAAAGCCGGCGGAACAGGTCCAAGGCCCGTTGGGCTTCCTCGATGACCGAAAGGTCCTCGGGTCGGGCCGCCATCTGCTCCATGGTCCGCTCGAGCCGTCGGGAAGCCAGGTAGCTGAGGGTCGTACGGTCGAGGTCCACTTCCCACCGCTGGACTTCTTCGACGAGCGCCTCGAGGTCCTCCAGGGAACGGTGGGGGGCCTCCAGGACGGACCGAATTTCCCGATTCAAGACAAAGGCCACGGTCACGGCCAACACCCGGGGGAGGGGCATCCGGAGGCTGTGCAGGAACTGCATGAGGGCATAGCGGCCGTCGTAAATCTGCCGGAAGGTCTGCTCGACCTCTTCGAGGGTCGTCTGGAGGATTCGGCCGACGACTCGCCGCTGGTCGTCCCGGAAGAGGTGCCACAGGGTGTAGTTGTTCGACCCAAAGTGCTGGCCCATCTGACGGAGGACCCCGGGCAGGTCGCCTCGGTCAAAGGCTGTCTGGACGTCCCGGCGCATGGCCTCGAAAGCCATTTCGTCCATGGAAACCCGGACGCCCCCGTTTAGGTTGGGGTCGCCCCAGTGAAGGACGGCAAAGCTGATGAGGCCCTCCTCCCAGGTCACTTGAGACGTCAGCCGGACTTGTCCGACGGCCAGGGTCGCCCGTCCGGCCGTCCGTCGGTCGTAGACCTTCCGCTCGGCCTTGTAGCAGTAAAGGGTCGAGGACGCTTCGGGCACCTCTTCGAACAGGGAGACGATGGCGTAGTGGGCGCCGACCCGTAAGAGGTCCAGGCGGGCGGGTCGGACGAGGGTCTCGTAGACGTGCGCCCCATGGCGAAAGGCGGGGACGTTGCTCGGGGCCCGTTCGAGGCGCTCCAGAAAGCCCGACTCAAGGGCTACACCCAGGGCCTCCTCGGCAAGCTGGATGGCCCGGGCGGCATACATGAGGCCCTGGACCGCTTCGAGGCCCGAGATCTCGTCAAAGAACCAGGCGTCACTGGCAAACATCAGCATGGCATGGCGCTGAAGTTCGAGGAGCTTCAAGACCCGGACTTTTTCGTCCCGTCGGAATTCACGGGCGGCGTGGTGGGCCAGGAAAGCCTCGACGTTGGCGACCGACCGGTCGAGGACGACGTCGATGTAGTCGTCGCGGGCCTGCCAGGGGTCCCGGACGTAGGACCGCATCGCCTGTTCGTAGAGGGGGGCGAGGGTATCGCGAAGCCAGTCCATCGCTTCCCGAAGGGGTGCCCGCCAAGCCTGGGTCCAGCCGGGATGGGCACCGGTGTGACACCCGCAGTCGGACCGCCATCGCTCGACGCCGTGGGCACAGCTCCAGGACGTGTTTTCGACGATCTCGACCTCATGCGTCGGGGGAAAGCGCTCCAGGAACTCCCCGTAGACGGTGAGTCGGGCCGATGCATTCTTCTCGATGGAGTGGAGGGCATAGGCCAGGGCCATGTCCCCGAAGCGGTGGTGGTGGCCATAGGTCTCGCCGTCGGTGGCGATGTGTACGAGGCGGGGCCGGTCGTCCGGCGGAGGAAAGGCGCCGAGGAGACGCCGGGCCAAGCCTTCGCCACTGCGTAGGAGGTCCCCAAAGGCGATGTCCCGGGCGATGGGGCCGTCGTAAAAGAACAGGGCGATCGTCCGGCCCGACGGGAGGCGGCATAGGTAAGGGACCGTGGGGTCGATGCGGCCGCCGCTGACGTCGTGCCAGAGGCGCTCGCCGATACGGCGGACCCGGCGGGCCTGATGCGGGGCCAGGATGGTGAACCGGATCCCGAATTCGGCCAAGGCCTCCAGGGTCGGGACGTCGACGGCCGTCTCGGGGAGCCACATCCCTTCGGGAGCCCGGCCGAACCGGTACTCGAAGTCCCGAATCCCCCAGAGGACCTGGGTCCGTCGGTCCCGGGGGTGGGCCAGGGGCATGATCATGTGGTTGTAGACCTGGGCCAGGGCAGGACCGTGGCCGGAAAACCGTTCCCGACCCAGCCGGTCGGATTCCACGATGGCCCGATAGACGTCCGGTCGCCGGGCCTCCATCCAGTACAGGAGGGTTGGGCCGAAGTCGAAGCTGATCCGGGCATAGTTGTTGACGATGGCGACGATATAGCCCTCGGGGTCGAGGATCCGGGCGGCCGTATTGGGGGCGTAGCATTCGGCCGTGACCCGTTCGTTCCAGTCGTGGTATGGGTAGGCCGAGTCTTGGAGTTCCACCCACTCGAGCCAGGGGTTCTCCCGGGGCGGCTGGTAGAAATGACCGTGAATGCAGACATACCGATCCATGAGGCGACCCTGCGGCGGCATGATACCCGGCGGCGTCGCCGGGCGTCAACGGTCGGAAGCCTTCCGTTTCGGGACGGCGTGACATTCGGAATGAAGAGGCGCGGGGCTTCTATCGCTTCATCCATTTTTGATTTGATGTTTGTAGTGCGGCGCCGCGTCGCCGCATGAGAAGCGCAATAAATTGCGCTACTACAAACTTTGAGATGGACAAAGCACTATCGGCTCATGGGTCTTGGCGCATAGGTCATGGCCATGAGCGATCAGCTATGAGCCATCAGCCCATATGGGCTATCAGCCCTGATCCGCTTTTGTCACGTCGTCACGATGGCTTCAAGAACAGGACGCTCAGGGGGGGCAGGGTCAGGGAGAGGGAGTAGGGCCGCCCGTGGAAGGAGACGGGGTCGGCCGTGACGCCGCCCAGGTTGCCGTGACCGCTCCCTCCGTACTCCCGGGCGTCGCTATTCAGGAGTTCCCGCCAGAAGCCTGGCCGGGGCACGCCGACCCGGTAGTCCGACCGGGGGACCGGCGTGAAGTTGCAGACGACCAGGACGACGTCGTCAGACGACTGGGCTTTCCGAAGAAAGCTGATGACGCTTTGCTCCCAGTCGTGGAAGTCGACCCATTCAAACCCGGCAGGGTCGCAGTCGCCCTCGTGGAGGGCCGGCTCGCGGCGGTACAGTTCGTTCAAGTCTCGAACCCACTGCTGGAGGCCCCGGTGGGGTGCATACGCCAGCAGGTGCCAGTCCAGGCTCTCGTCGTGGTTCCACTCCCGCCATTGGCCGAACTCGTCGCCCATGAACAGGAGCTTCTTACCCGGATGGCCGTACATGTAGCCCAGGAGGGCCCGCAGGTTGGCGAACTTCTGCCAGTCGTCGCCGGGCATTTTCCCGAGGAGCGACCCCTTCCCGTGAACGACCTCGTCGTGGGACAGGGGGAGGACGAAGTTCTCCGAGAAGGCGTACCAGATGCTGAACGTAAGCTGGTCGTGATGGTACTTGCGATAGATGGGGTCCTTCGAGAAGTATGCCAGCGTGTCGTGCATCCACCCCATGTTCCACTTCAGGCCGAAGCCCAGGCCGCCCACGTAGGTCGGTCGGGAGACCATCGGCCACGCCGTGGACTCCTCGGCGATGGTCTGGACGTCCGGGAAGGACCGGTAGACCTCCTCGTTAAGGCGCCGCAGGAAAGCGATGGCCTCGAGGTTTTCCTTACCGCCGTACTCGTTGGGGATCCATTCTCCTTCCTGTCGGCCGTAGTCGAGGTAGAGCATGGAAGCGACGGCGTCGACCCGGAGGCCGTCGGCGTGGTAGACGTCGAGCCAGAAGAGGGCGCTACTGATGAGGAAGGACCGGACCTCGTACCGGCCGTAGTTGAAAATGTAGCTGTTCCAGTGGGGGTGGAAGCCCTTCCGGGGGTCGGCGTGCTCGTAGAGGTGGGTCCCGTCAAAGAAGACCAGGCCGTGGGCATCGCCGGGGAAGTGGGAAGGCACCCAGTCCAAGATGACGCCGATGCCGTGCTGATGAAGGGTGTCGATCAGGAACATGAAGTCCTGGGGGACCCCGTACCGGCTCGTGGGGGCCAAGTAGCCGACGGTCTGGTAGCCCCAGGACCCGTAGAAGGGGTGCTCCATGACCGGCAGGAACTCTACGTGGGTAAAGCCCATCTCTTTCACGTATGCGGGAAGGGCCTCGGCCATCTCCCGGTACGTCAGGAAACGATGGCCTTCCTCGGGGACTCGTCGCCAAGAGCCGAGGTGAACCTCGTAGATGGCGATGGGGGCGTCCAAGGCGTTGGCCCGATGCCGGGTCCGGAGCCAGGCCTCGTCCCGCCATTCGTATCGGAGATCCCACACGATGGAGGCCGTCCCAGGGGGCGTCTCCCAGAAGAAGGCGAAGGGGTCCCCCTTATCGACGGCGTAGCCGCCGAAACGGGACACGATGTGGTACTTGTAGAGACTTCCGTGGCCCACGTCGGGGACGAACCCCTCCCAGATCCCCGAGCCGTCCCACCGGGGCGCCAGGGGATGGGCCTCGGGGTCCCAGCCGTTGAAGTCGCCGACGACGGAGACCCGCTCGGCATTGGGGGCCCACACGGCGAAGAGGGTGCCCCGCAGGCCGTCCACCTCCATGGGATGCGCC